>DASZGN010000093.1:0-6803 GCA_035938775.1 Trinickia sp. | reverse complement strand
AAGAACGCAGCGTCGGCTTTGCGAATGTCGACTCCTCGACTCCGAAAGCACGGACGAGAAGCTGGAAGTATCATTCAGCTCATTTGATCGCACTTGTCGTTAGATTGCGACATGGCCCAGGCCGACATGGCCCAGGCGTCTCGCCGAATCATGGCCCTTTGCCGAAGGCGCGCAATTTCGCATCATCTCCACGCGCGCATATTGGCATGCGGCCCCGGCCGTGCTCGCGATGGGTTATCCCTGGTATCTTGCGCGTTTTCACGACGCGGCCGCCGACCACCACATATTTGCCGCGTTAATCGCGTTTGCCGTCGTCCTTGCGGTTCCGGCAAGTGCTTTCCTGAGCCTCTATGCACTCGGGCGACAACCGTTTGCAAGCTCACGCGATGTCGTTTTTCAGCGCCTCGCGCATTTCACGTTCGCCTCGCCGCCGCTCTTCGTCATCGTGGGGGTCTTTCTCTATCTGATGAAAATCAACGGCGCGGACTCGAAGGTATGGCTTGGCATTTGGGCGGCCGTGCTTTGCACCGGTGCTCTCGCGCTGCTCGCAAGCCCGGTCGCCGACGAGCGGGCAAGCGCCACGCACCGCACCGCTCCGGTGCGCGTGATGCATGGCGTGGCCTCGGTCGCCATCGTGCTGGTGTTCCTTTTCCCCCATCTTGGCAATCATGCGGTGGGCGTATTCGGTACGGACACGCACAAGGCTGTGATGCTGGTCCTGCGTCGCCTTTATCGCGCGAAGCTGCTCGAACCGATTCTCATCTCGCTCTTTTTCTTCCAGATCGCGAGCGGTCTCGTTCTGCTCTTGCCGACGCTAAGCGAAAGACGCGACCTGCTTGGCACGTTGCAAACGGCATCGGGTGCGTACCTCGTGATTTTTATCGCGTCGCATATCAACTCCGTGTTCGTGCTCGCGCGATATTTCGGCACGGATACGGACTATGCGTGGGCCACGGGGTTGCCGAGCGGTCTGATCGCCGACGCCTGGGATGTACGGCTCATTCCGCACTATGCATTGGGCGCGTGGCTGATACTCAGCCATATCGCGTGCGGCTTGCGCACCGTCATGCTTGCCCACCAGGTTCCCTTGCGCAAAGCGAACGCAATTTGCTGGACGTTGATCGAGGCCGCATCGCTTTGGACAGTTGTCATCGTTGCGGGCATGCTCGGCGTGCGCCTCTGACGCGGCACGCGCCGATATAGCGGCATTTCATTCCCCCGCTTTCATCGCCCGATCCACCTATCATTAGGTCAGGCGATGTGCGATGCAGCACTGGTAAGGGGGTGAAATGAGTTCTGAATCAACGCCGAATTGGCGCGATCACGGAGTCAAGATCGTCCCGAGCTCGCAGCTCGATCTCAATACACCGCAAACCCCCGGCATGACACGAGCGGCCGCGATCACGCATGCCCGGGCGGGCGCCATGAAGCTCTGGGCAGGCACCGTCATCATCGATGCCAATGCCAAGACAGGCGCTCACCATCACGGTGAATTGGAAAGCGTCATCTACGTCGTGGCGGGGCGGGCACGCATGCGATGGGGTGAGCATCTCGAGTTTGTCGCAGAGGCAGGGCCGGGCGATTTCATTTACGTCCCGCCATTCGTACCCCATCAAGAGATCAACGCGAGCCAGTCCGAAGTTCTCAACTGCGTGATTGTCCGAAGCGGTCAGGACCCGGTGGTCGTCAATCTGGATATCGAGCCCGCCGAGCCGCCGGAACAAGTCTACTGGGTCGATCCCATTCATCCGCATCCGTGACGCCGCACGCGAGCGTGTCAGCCGCGTCGGGCCCCGAGGGTGTTGAACAAGCAGATTGTGCGCAGTCGCACAGTCAAATAGCCGCATGCAACCCGTCTGTGATGTGTCCGGTCAGCGCCACAATCCGCACTACACTGAATGAGTCTTTGTCTGCACGGGCACGAAGGCAAAATGGAACATCCCGGTAAGGCGCATCGTCATCACGCAAAGTTGGCGAGTTCGACGCGCGGCCGCATGCGCATCAAGATCCATCGCCAGGACCGCAGCCCCGCGTTGCTCCAGCACGTCAAGCGGCATCTGGAAGCGCAAACCGGTGTCGGCACGGTGACGGTCAATGAGGCCACGGGCAGCGTGACGATTCCCTACGATCACACGCAGCACGACAGGGAAGACATCTTTCGCGTACTCAAAGACCTCGACGTTGTCATCGAAGAGACGTTTCATCCGCCGAAAGTGGACGATGCCACCGCCGAAACAAGCGGGACAGGTGCTGGCCTCCCGGTCGCCGTCGAGGATCTCAATCGTTACATCAGGCGCACGATCGGCGTGCCGGTCGATCTGAAGGTGCTGTTGCCGCTCGGGCTCGTGGGCGCCGGTTTGTGGTCGATCGCACGCCGCGGCCTCATGATCGACACCGTGCCGGGGTGGGTCTATTTGTGGCTCGCGTTCGACGCGTTCGTGAAGCTGCATCCAAGTACCGTTTCGCCACAAGACGCGGCGCGGGGCGAAGCGCAATGAATGTGCCGCGTGAATCGTCGTGTCGCGTGTTGGTCCCGTGTTTGCACTGTCTGAACTGACTTTCTTTGGAGGGGTGACATGGCTGGTCTGGAAGACTTCTTCAAGGGCAATGTGCTTGCTGGACTCGTTGTCGGCGTCGGTGCAATCGTGGTGGCGCCGATCCTGCTGCCCGTCGTCGCGGCTGTGTCGAGACCGCTTGCAAAATCGACGATCAAGACCGGCGTCATTCTCTTCGAGAAGGGCCGCGAGGCCGCCGCCGAAATGACGGAAGTGTTCGAGGATCTCGTTGCGGAAGCACGCGCCGAACTCGAGCGGTCGCGTCCGCCCTCGCATGTCACGGAGATGTCGGCCGCCGCCGGTGCGGCGATGCATGAGGCCGAAAGCGCCAGCCCCGAAACGCACGAACACACCGATGGCACTTGACGATGCGCTACTCGCGCATGTGCTGCCCGGCCGAGTGCGCGTCAAGGTGCCGGCCCGGCATCGCGATACCGCGTTCTTTGCCGACGTTGCAGGGCGTCTGAGAGAGTGCGACGGCGTCATCGACGTGCGCGCGAGCCCGCTCACCGATAGCGTGCTCATCTTTCATGCGACGAATATTGAAGCGATTGCCGAGTACGCCGCGCAGCACGGCTTGTTCTCTGTCCGAACCGATCGTGCGGCCTTCGGCCTGCAACCGCGAGTGCCCACGCACGTGCCGTCTTTCTTCTTGCGACGAAGTACCGAAGGCGAGCGATCGGAACGCGAGCGCTCGGATAATCGCGCGCGAAAGCTGAGCGCTTCAATGGCAACGCTTGGCGTCTGGCAGAGTGCGCGGGGCCAAATCATGGCGCCCGCGGTGACGCTCTTCTGGTACGCATACGATGCCTGGCGATCGCGCCCTTCCACGCGGATGAGCGCACCGCAAACGTCTGACGAGAAGCCTTAATCAAGTCGTCACATCGCCGCGGTTCAATAGCGCACGACGCCGGAACGCCGGCATCTAGCGCGCGCAACCATGGCAGATCTGGCTTCTTCACCGCACTATCACCTTGTACCCGGACGCCTTCGCGTCAAGCTCGCGCGCCTCAAACGAAACGAGGCCAAGGCGCGCCTCGCGGTGCGCCAACTTCGCACGCTCGATGGCGTTCGCGACGTCAGCGCGAACACGCTGACCGGCAGTCTCGTGGTGCGATTCGATCCGGCCGTCACGAAGGTCGCACGTATGCTCGACGCGCTTACGGCACTCGGTCTCATGGATGGTGCCGCTCAGCCCGGGGAAAACCACCTTGTAACGTACACACGGCAAGCACACGTCGCGACACCCGCACCGTCGCCGTTAGCTGATGTGCTAGTCAACAAGGCGCTTGAAAAGCTCGTCGAACGCTGCGCAGTCGCGCTCGTCGCCGCGCTGATTTGATGCGCTGATTTCTCGCGTCGATCGGGCCGCGTTCCGTTTCACCGTCCCGTTCGGGACGCCGTTGTCGGCACGCGTGCGGGCTTGAGTCCTTCGTTGATCAGATACGGCGTGGCCGCGCCGGCCGCCACCGCAAGCGCGTCGAGCGCGTCGATGCGCGTGAGCCCCAAGAGAGATGCGAGGCCCGGAATCGCGCACGCCACCAACTGCAAAGCCATCGAGCCGCCGATCGCGAGATCGAGGTGACGATTGCGTGGCTTGCTCAGGATATTCAAAGTACCGCCCGCATCTGAACGGCAACTGTATGCATGCAGCAACTGGCCGAGCGTGAGCGTCATGAACGAAACCGTGCCCGCTGCTGCGCCCGCTCCATGCCGCGCGGCGGCGAACGTGTGGCTCGCCAGCGCTCCGGCGCCGATCACGAGGGCCTCGCGCCCGTAGCGCATCATGTCCGAACGCGCGACGATCGGCTCGGCGGCGCTGCGCGGCGGACGTTGCAGCACGTCGGGCTCCGGCGGTTCCACCGCAAGCGCGAGTGCGGGGAAGACGTCGGTCAGAAGGTTGATCCATAGCAACTGCATCGGCGTAAGCGGCTGTCCGACGCCCGCGCCCACCGCCGCCAGCGTGACGAGAATTTCGCTCACGTTGGTCGAGACGAGAAAGTGCACCGATTTGCGAATGTTGTTGTAGATGGTCCTGCCCTGGCTGATGGCAACGGCGAGCGTCTCGAGGTTGTCGTCTTCGAGCACCACGTCGGCCACTTCACGTGCGAGCTCGGTGCCGTGGCGGCCCATCGCGACGCTGATGTTGGCGGCTTTCAACGCAGGACCGTCGTTGATGCCGTCGCCCACCATCGCCACCACGTCGCCGCCGTGCTGCAGGCCGCGCACGATCCGCAGCTTGTTCGCCGCACTGACGCGCGCAAAGATGTCGGTATCGTGCGCGAGCCGGGCGAACTGGGCGTCGGTCAGGTCTGAATTGGCGCTCGGCTGAACCACCTGCGGTTCGCCGCTTTCGTGAAGATCGAGCATCCTTGCGACCGCGCGCGCGGTTTCTCCCTGATCGCCGGTAACGATCGCGGTCTTGATGTCGGCTGCGCGCAAGAGGGCGACCAATTCCTTGGCGCCGTGGCGGATCGGGTCCGCAAGGCCGAGCATGCCAAGCCAGCACAGGTTGCGCGCATCGACGCCGAGCGTCTCGTCGCCGCTCGCGTACGCAAAGCCGAGCATGCGCAGCGCGTCCGCGGCCATCTCGCGATTGGCCTCGAGGATCGCTTGCCTGTGGGCCTCGGTGAGGGGCGCACGCTCGCCGTCGTGCGCATGGGTGCTGCAGAGCGCCAGCACTTCGACGGGGTTGCCCTTTACGGCGACGAGATGACCGTCCGGCTCAGCCATGCGATGCAACGTGCACATGTAGTTGCGCTCGTCGGCACGATGCGCCGTGTGCAGCACCGGATGTCGCGCACGCAGCGCATTTACGTCGACCCCGGCTGCGAGCGCGAATTCGACGAGCGCGGTTTCGGTTGACGATCCGTTGAGGGCGTAGCGTTGCGGTCCACCGCTCAGCTCCACTTCGTTGCACAGCACGGCGACGTGCAAGAGGCGCAGCAGGTCGTCGTGCTCGAACGGATTCACGCGCCCTTCGCGCGCATACACGAACCCATCGACCACGGCCTTGCGTTCGTGCCCGGCGTGCAGCGCGAGCACGCGCATGCGATTGAATGTGAGTGTGCCGGTCTTGTCGAAGCACACGGTGTGCACGGCGCCGAGCGTTTCGACCGCGTCGAGGCGGCGCACCAGCACTTTCCGATCGCGCATGCGGCGAATGCCGAGCGCAAGGGTGGTGGTGGCAACCGTCGGCAGGCCCTCGGGCACCGCTGCGACGGCGAGCGATACGGAAGCCTTGAACATCGCCAGAAGGCCGAGCCCGCGTACGAGCCCCAACGCGAATACGAGCGCGCAGACGGCACTCGCGAGCCGCACCGTCTGATTGCCGAAGCGCTCCAGTTGCCGCTGCATCGGCGTGGCGGGCGGGCGCGTCGAGCCGACTAGCGACTGGATCGTGCCGAGCTCGGTCGCCATGCCGGTCGCGACGACCACCGCAAGCGCACTGCCGCTCACGACCGACGTGCCCATGTAGACCATGGAGTTGCGCTCCGCAAGCGCGACTTCGATGCGCGCGCTGCGTTCGTGCGACTTCGACGCGGGGAGGCTTTCACCCGTCAGCGCTGATTCGTCGACGCTCAACTGGCGCGCTTCGAGAAGACGCGCGTCGGCGTGGACGTACGCGCCGTTGCCGAGCACGAGGATGTCGCCCACAACCAGCTCGGACGCATCGACGCGCTGCAATGCGGCGTTGCGCAGAACGAGCGCGTGTCGCGGGCCCGTATCGTTGAGCGCATCGATCGCGCGTTCGGTCTGCGATTCCGTGACGTAGCCGATGACGCCGTTGATCAGGACGACGCCGAGAATGACGAGCGCGTCGACAAGGCCGCCAGTCGCGATCGACGCGACGGCCGAGCCCCCGAGCAGCGCCACGGGCAGGCTCTTGAACTGCCCGATGAACATGGCAAGCGCCGAGCGGCGAGCGGGCGGCTCGAGCCGGTTAGGGCCATTGATCTGCTGGCGCCGCTTGACTGCACCATCCGAAAGACCGCGGCGCATCGACGAGCCCACCGCGAGCAGCACCTCCTTGGCGTCGAGCGCATGCCATGCGCGCGGGCTCTTGCCGATTGTCGAAGCCGAAGCCGGCGACGCTCGCCACGAGGGCGGTTGCGCCTGGGCGGACGATGCCTCAGAAATTCCGCCACGCGTGCTTTCGCCACGCGTGCTTTCGCGACGCGTGCTTTCGCGACGCGTGCTTCCGCCACGCGTGCGTGCGGAAAACGCCGGCAAGAGTACTTGCGTGTT
>DASZGN010000092.1:0-3888 GCA_035938775.1 Trinickia sp. | reverse complement strand
GCTCTCGGCGGGCCTCCTCGAACGCGTGCAGCCGGAAACGGCCGCCGACTTCGCGGCGCGCGACCCCGAACTCTGGGCGGTCGTCGTGTCGCCGTGGGTGTGTGTCCAGGAGCGCGGCTAGGGCCTGTTCACACTAATTACAGGCTTGCGCTGGCCGCCAGAAGGGCCGAGCGCAAGGAATGCGACGAAGGGAATACTGGACGTATTCACGAGGAGCATGACGCGGCGATCGGCCCTTCTGGCGGCCAGCCCCACGAAGGATTTTTTGCAAATCAGGGGAACGTGCCTTGCCGGCCGCATTGCGGCGTCGTTCGTCGTTGCAATAGCTACGGCTATTGCGGCTCCTCTCTCCTTGCACTGCGGCCGGCAAGGCACGTTCGCAAGCCTGTAATTAGTGTGAACAGGCCCTAGGCGCCGGGCGCGAGGCGCACCACCCGGTTTGGCTGGCCGTGTCCTACTATGTATGCGTGGCTGCAATCATGTATGCGTGGCTGCAATCGGGAAAAGGAGGCTGCCATGGATCCTGAATCGATCGCCGGCTTGGTCGGGCTTGCCGTGGGGCTGCTTGTGCTGCTCGCGCTGACGATATTCGAATCGCGGTCGTACAAGCGCGAACACAATGGCGAAGGGATGATTCATCATTGGCTCGCCGAACATCATATGTTCGACCGGCGCCGTCCGAAGCACTGAACTCAGGCGCGCGCAAACGCGTTTAGCGTCGCTTGCTCCGCGGCGAGCGTCGCGGGCAGTTCGCTGTGGAGGAAATCCACCCACGTTCGTATTTTGGCGTCGAGGTATTGCCGCGATGGGTACAGCGCGTAGATGTTCAAAGGTTGCGCCGTATAGTCGGGCAGTATCCGGACCAGCTCGCCGCTTTTCAACCAGCGCATCGCCGTGTAAGTCGGCAGTACAGCAATGCCCATGCCTTCGCGCACCGCGATCGCCAACGCCTCCGCGCCATTCACCTGAAAGGTGGCCGGCGGCACCGTGAAGGCTTCCGCGCCGGTCGGCCCGTCGAAGATCCATTTGTCGAACAAAGAAGACAGCGTGAGCATGCGAAGGCAGGTGTGCTGCGCGAGATCGGCCGGTGTTTTCGGTACACCGCGCCGCTCGAGGTAGCCGGGCGCCGCGCAAGCGATGCTGAACGCGCTGCCGAGCCGCTGGCAGACGAGTCCCGAGTCGGGCAATTCGAAGCCGAGCACGACGGAAACGTCGTAGCCCTCGTCGAGCAGGTCCGGAACGCGTTGCGAGAGCGTAAGTTCGACGTGGACGTCGGGATAGCGCTGCTGGTATCGGCCGATGGCGGGCACGATGTAGTGGCCGCCGAAGCTCGCTACCGCGTGCAGGCGCAGCTTGCCGGACGGCCGCGCGTGCGCGTCGCTCGCCTCGGCTTCGGCTTGGTCCACGTAAGCGAGAATCTGCTGGCAGCGCTGCAGGTAGCGCTCGCCCGCTTCGGTAAGCGCAATGCGCCGCGTCGTCCGGTTCAAAAGACGCGTGTGCAAATGCGCTTCAAGATCGGAGACCGCACGTGAGGCGTATGCCGTCGTCGTATTCAGGTGATGGGCCGCCGCCGTAAAGCTGCCCGACTCGACGACGCGCATGAAAACGCGCATGTTTTGAAGCGTGTCCATACCCCATACCCCATCGTTCTTCGCCGCGATTGTTGCACAGTTTGCAACGAGGATTATCTCAAGAACCGTAAGGATTCATTACATCTTTGCAGATTACTAATCAATCGCTTAAAAAATATAATCCGCTAGAGCTTATTTGGCATCACCAGGGAGCAAATCGTGCAGTCGCCGACACGAAAACCAAGCAAAGCGCTCACGTTTCTTGCAGTCCCGCTAATAATTGCCGGATGCGTGAGCTCAGGCGGCATAGTCCCTCAGAGCCGAGCGACCGATCCCGCGTCGCTCGATGCCGGCCCCGCCGTGCGTGAGGCCGACGCGAGCGCGCATTGGCCCGACGCCGACTGGTGGCGCGCCTACAACGATCCACAGTTGAACGCGCTTGTCGCCGCGGCGCAAGCGGGCAGCCCGACACTGGCCGCCGCCGGCGCCCGCGTGCGCGAAGCGCAATCGCTCGCCGGCGTGGCCAAAGCGGCGCTCTATCCGCAAGTCAACGGCAACCTGTCCATCACGCGCGAGCACTGGCCCGGCGACCCCACCTTCTACGGGCCCGGGACGCTCGCCAATCAGCAAACGTGGAACAACACGGGTACCGTCGGTCTGTCGTATTCCCTCGATATGTGGGGCCGTGATGAAAATGCGGCCCACCGCGCGCTCGACGCCGCCCATCAACGCGCCGCCGATGCGCGTGGGGCGCAGCTCGAGCTCGAAGTCAACGTCGTGCGCGTCTATATCGATTTCTCGGAGCAATATGCGCTGCTTGACATCGCCACGAACACCCTCGCGCGCCAGCGTCAGCTCGCCGATCTCGCGCGGCGCCGGCTGGCGGGCGGCCTTGGCACGCAGCTCGAACTGAGTCAGGCGGAAGCCCCGATACCCGAATACGAGCGTCGGATCGACGCGTTCGGCGAGGCCATCGAGCTCGATCGCAATCAATTAGCGGCGCTCATCGGCCAAGGGCCCGGCGCCGGCAGCACCCTCACGCGGCCGACACTTGTGCTTACGGCAAGCGCCGCGCTGCCCTCGAAGCTGCCCGCGGAGCTGATCGGCCATCGTCCCGATGTCGTCGCGGCGCGCTGGGCGGTGGCGGGCGAAGCGCGCGGCATCGACGTTGCCCGCGCCGCGTTCTATCCGAACATCGATCTCATCGCGTCGATCGGCGGCTTCGCGACGACCGGGCCGCTGTTCCAGTTCCTGCATGCGGCGAACGGCAGCTGGACCGGCGGGCCGGCGCTGTCGCTGCCGATTTTCGATGCGGGCGCGCTGCGCGGCCGATTCGGCGCCGCCTCGGCGAGCTATGACGAAGCGATCGAGCGTTATAACGGGTCGGTGATCGGCGCGTTGAAGGAAATCGCCGATCAGCTCGTGCGCTCGCGCTCGCTCGCCGTGCAGCAGCAAGACGCCGAGCGCTCGGAGCGCGTCGCCGAACAAACCTATCAGTTGTCCCTGCTCGGTTTCAAGCGCGGGCTGACCGATTACGTGAACGTGATCGTCGCCGAGCAGCAATGGTTGAGCGCGCAAGATCGCGTCGCGCAGACCCGGGCCGAGCGGCTCGCCGTGTACGCCGCGCTGATGGGCGCGCTCGGTGGCGGGCTTGCCGTGCCGGCCGACGGCCCGAGCGAGGCCACCATGCAGCCGGCACGCAAGCTGACTCCGTTCGGCGTCGGCGCGCACAAAGAGGCGGCGGCGCCAAGCGGCGCGAGCGCCGTCGCGCGTTAAGGAGCGCATCGATGCCGGCCCGCTCCGCTTTCACCGCGCCCCCCCTCTCACGCCTTCGCGCCGCACTGGCCGACTGGTGGCGCACAGACGGCCTCACCTGGGTCCATATCTTCAAGACGCTCGCCGCCGCGTTTCTCGCGCTCGGCATCGCGATGCGGCTCGAGCTGCCGCAGCCGCGCACGGCGCTGACGACCGCGTTCATCGTCATGCAGCCGCAAAGCGGCGCCGTGTTCGCCAAGAGCCTGTACCGCGTCGGGGGCACGCTGGTCGGGCTCATCGCGACGCTCACGTTTATCGCCCTTTTCTCGCAGCAGTCCGAGCTTTTCATTGGCGCGCTCGCCATCTGGACCGGCATCTGCACGGCGGGCGCCGCCCGCAACCGCAATTTTCGGTCATACGGTTTTCTGCTCGCCGGCTACACGGCCGCGCTCACCGGCATTCCCGCCTCGCAAAATCCCGACGGCGCGTTTCTCGCCGCGTTGACGCGCGGCGCCGAAGTGATGGTGGGCGTCGTGAGCGCCGGTGTCATCAGCGCACTGGT
>DASZGN010000091.1:0-3138 GCA_035938775.1 Trinickia sp. | reverse complement strand
TAGCGCTCGACGATGTTCGCTTCGCGCGACGCGAGAAAGCGTGTGCCGATGTACGCGGCGTCGGCGCCGAGCGCAACGGCCGCGGCGACGGCATCGCCCGTTGCGATCGCGCCCGACAGGACGAGCAGCCCGTCGTGCATGCGGCGCACTTCGCTCACGAGCGCGAACGGCGATAGGGTGCCCGCATGACCGCCCGCGCCCGCGGCGACGAGAATCAGTCCGTCGACGCCGGCCTCGAGCGCTTTCTCGGCATGCCGCACGGTGGTGACATCGTGGATGACGAGACCGCCGTAGCGATGCGCTTCATCGACGATTTCGCGCGGCGGTGCGCGCAAGCTCGTGATGAGAAGCGGCACTTGGCGGTCGAGACACACGCGCAGGTCCGCATCGAGGCGCGCGTTCGACGGGTGGCAAATCTGATTGACCGCATACGGCCCGATGGGCGCCAACGGGTGCGCGGTGCGATGCGCCGCAAGCGCCTCGTCGATTTGCGCGAGCCAGTCGCCCAACTGCGCGGAGGGCCGCGCATTGAGCGCGGGAAATGCACCGACGATGCCCGCCTTGCATTGCGCGAGCACGAGTTCGGGATAGCTCGCGATCAGCATCGGTGCGGCGATGACGGGGATGCGCAGCGATTTCATGAGCGGCGGCAGCATGGGGCGTCTCCTTTTGCGCGTGAGGCTTTCTTCGCGTTTTCGCGATATAGGGGTTTCGCGGCTTCGCTCTGGCTAGCCGCCGACGCCGACTGCCATTGCGGCACCGGCGGCACGCGCGCGCCGCTCCTCGAGCCGTTGATGAAAAGCCCCGCGCTCGACGGCGCAGCGCGTGTGCAGACCCTCGCCGACGACGCCGGCCGCATCGCGCACCGTGACTTGGTACGTCATCATCCTGTCGTCGACGCGAATCAGCTCGGCATCGACGCTCACTTCCCACTCGGGCGGCGTGGGCTGTCGATGCTTGATTTCGAAGTAGTAGCCGACGGTCATCAGGTTTGGATCGAGCAGATGATCGGTTGCTTTCATGCAGGTCTGCTCGATGAAGATGATCATGATCGGGCTCGCGAGTGCATGCGCCTCGCCGCCCCATTGGTCCGCGAGAGAAAGCGTATCGACGCGATAGGAAGCGTGCGCCTTGAGGCCGGGTGCGATGGACACGATGAGCTCCTTGACGAAAATGACATGGACGTGGCGTGCTTTTGCGTGGCCGCGACGCGCCGCGAAATGCAATCCACTGTTGCGTGCTTGGGGCGAGTGGCCGACCGGACCGATCTAGCCGATATCAGGCCGATATCAGGCCGGAGTCGACGTCGGCTGCGGCGCGTGCGCCGGCTTGCGCTTCCCTCCATCGAGCCGGCGCTGCATCTGCGCGAAGATGTTGCGGCGATGCATTTCCTCGGTGCCACCCGCGGACACCATCGCGAGCGCATCGGCGGCGAATGTGGACACCGTGCCGCTGCGATAGCCGTTGCTGCCGTGCAAGGCGAGCAGATCGATGGCGGAGCACATGAGATCGTGCGCCGCGGCGAGCTTGGCGATCGAGCAGTTCTCGAGCGCGGCCGGGTGAGCGTCGAGCAACTGCGCGAGCGCGGCGAGCGCCATCCATCGCGAGCGTTCAGCGCGCATGCGTATGTCGACGAGCCGGCGTTGCACGTGCTGATGCGTATCGATCGGGACATCGAGAATCGTGCGTGCGCCGGCGTAGGCAAGTGCGTCGGTCAGAAACGGCTGGACCACATCGGCGCATAGGAGTCCGAAGCAAGCGCGGTTCATCGATGCGATGCGCTGCAGCGCTTTCCCGCCGTCCCGCGGTGCGCCGAGAAGCGATTCGTGGGTGATGGGAACGGCCTCGAAGTTGAGCTCGCCCACGGGCAGATCGCGCACGCCGAGCGTCGATTGAGGCTCGCTGCGCGCGACACCGGGCAGCGTCGTGTCGACGAGCACGAGCGCGATGGTGCTGCGCTCGCTGTCGCTTCGCGCGCTATCGTCATGGCGTGCGGCGACGAGCAGAAGCGCCGCCTGGGGCCCAAGACTGATGTTGTACTTGTTGCCATTCAAACGGTAGCCGTGCGCGTTCTCGGTAAGCGCGGTCTGCAGCGCGCGAATTTCCGTGCCGGTTCCGCGCTCGGAAATGGCGGTTGCACCGGCCTCGCCGGCCATGAGCCGAGCGAGCACCGAGTCGTGCTGCTCGCGCGTGCCGTACGTCACGAGCGCATGGATCAGCGCGGCTTGATTGGCGGTCGCCATCGCAAAGCCGATCGAGCGCATCGTGCCTGCGAGCGCCTCGAAGGCCGCGGCGAAATCGAGCCACGAGCCGCCCGCGCCGCCGAGCTCACGCGGCACGGCAAGGCGCCATAGGCCCGCATCGGAAATCGCGCGCCACGCGTTCCAATCGAAGCCCTCGCGCAAGGGTTGACGGACATGACGCAGGCCGATGTCGCGATAAATGCGCGCGAGTTCCTGCTGACGGCGGGTAAGAGAGAAGTCCATTGCGCATGCGAGCGGAACGCCCGGCCAAAAACGATATGGGCGCAATGTAGCGACACTCGATGCGCGATGAAACTGGCAGGAATGTCAGAAGCAAGAGGCGTAGGTGTCGCCTCAGGCCCTAGCACAAACGATCGATTCTCAAGCAGCGTGCCCGACTCTCGTAGGCGTCGCCGCATTGAACATCGATTCCGCGAGCTCAATGACGTTGGTGGCAAAAAGCGTTGGCGTCCAGTGCGCGATCGTTGCCGCGGCGCTCTCGGAAAACCGCTCGCGCAAGGGGGCGTTCGTCGACAGTAGCCTCATTCGGTCCGCGAGCGCCGGCACATCGCCGGGCTCGACAATGAATCCGTTCACGCCGTCGAGTACGAGTTCATGCGCCACGCCGCAGGTTCGTGTCACGATGGCGGACTTGCCGGCCGCGAATGCCTCGTTGATGCACAGGCCCCATTGATCGAATGCGCTGGCGAGCACAGCGAACTCGGCAAGCGAATACAAGCCTGGCATGTTCTGGTTCGCGACTGAATTCAGAATGACGACCCGCTCGCTCAAGCCTTGCCGATCGATGGTCTGATGGATATCTTGCTCGCAAGGGCCTTGTCCCACGAGCACCAGGGAAATGCCTGCCGCATGCACGCCCGATTGTGCAAACGCC
>DASZGN010000090.1:0-7978 GCA_035938775.1 Trinickia sp. | reverse complement strand
ACGGGACGTGTGAGCGTGCGCAGCCACGCGGGCAGCGAACCCCACACGAGCACGAAATCGCCGTGGCTGGTGTGGTTGGCGTAATAGACGCGGGGCGCCGCAGCCGGCGGACAGCCCATCCAGCGCGCCTGCACGCCAGTCAGCACTCGAGCAAAGATCAGAACGGCACGCGCTGCCAGCCAAGCCAACAATGTCATCTCCTCGTCCTCGAAAAATGATTCGTCCGCCGTGGGCCGTGGTGATGCGAGGCTGCCTTGACGGCACCGGCCAGAGCGTCCGTCAATACCCGCTTATCCCCTATGCCGCTATGCCGCCATGCCGCCATGCCGCTATTTATTTTTGATATAAAGACATATCAACTTGCGTGCAAAACTACGCGTATTCGGTCGGCCTAACAGCAAATTGAAGCGCATGATCATGCCAGTTCAAGATGGGTTTCGCAATGCGCTAATATCGAAGTTCAATCGATGGTCATTTGGCTCGACCATCTAAAAAACCTCAAAAGCACTATTTGGGTAAAACATTGCGCTTGTCATGACTGAAGCCAGACGACCTATCAAATCCCGTTCCAATGCCTCCATTCGCACGCTCGCGGAAATACTGGCAAGAAGCGCCATTACACCCAATCAAATTTCGATGGCGAGCGTCGCATTCGCGGCCATCGGAGCGATCGCCCTTACATTTCCGGATCATTGGTGGGCGATGCTGATCGCACTTGCAGGCGTGCAGCTACGCCTGCTTTGCAATGTGCTGGACGGTCTAGTTGCAGTGGAAGGCGGCAAGAAGTCGGCCGTGGGTGCGATTTACAACGAATTCCCCGACCGGGTGGCGGACAGCGTGCTTCTGATCGCCGCGGGGTACGCCGCCGGCGAGCCCTCGCTCGGCTGGGCCGCGGCGCTTCTGGCGGCGCTCACGGCGTATATCCGGGTTTTCGGCGGCTCGCTGGGACTCGAGCAACGGTTCATCGGGCCAATGGCCAAGCAGCATCGGATGGCCGTGCTGAGCCTCGCCTGCGTGCTCGCCATGGTGGAAGCCGCCGCTCATCTACCGCAACGCAGCCTCTTCGCGGCGCTCGTGATCATCGCGGCGGGCAGCGCCATCACCTGCATCACGCGCACACACGCCATCGCCAGCGAACTTAAGGGAACGGATCGCTAGCGTGTGCCCCGCTGAATGAACTCGATCTTGTAGCCGTCAGGATCGGTGATGAATGCGATCACCGTCGTGCCGTGCTTCATCGGCCCCGGTTCGCGCACCACGGTGCCGCCCTGCGCCTTGATTTTTTCGCAAGCTGCGTACGCATCATCGACTTCGATGGCGATGTGGCCGTACGCCGTGCCGAGCTCATACGACTTCGTATCCCAGTTGTGCGTGAGCTCGAGCACGGTTCCCTCGCTTTCATCGGCATAACCGACGAACGCAAGCGTGAATCTCCCGTCCGGGTACTCGTGTCGGCGCAGCAGCTTCATGCCGAGCAATTCCGTATAAAAGGCGAGCGAGCGATCGAGATCGCCGACTCGCAACATCGTATGCAGCAAGCGCATCACGTACTCCCGTTTCAAAAGGAAAGCGAATCAACCAAGAAAGCGTGTGCACCGCTTGGCCCTGACGTGGGTGTGGTCTCTCGATGAGCGCGGGCACACGTAGTGGCCTTTTGATATGGTACACGGCGTGTCGCTCGTAGTTGTGACGCACCGCTCGGGCAACGTGAAACGGCGACGCAACGGCGTCGTCACGCGTTGAGGCTTCCCCTTCACCCAAGTGAGAATCAGCGCAAACGTCTTAGGAGAAGATGATGGCAAAAGGTTATTGGGTCACGTCATACCGGAAAGTGTTCAAACCCGAGCAGCTCGCCGAGTATGGCAAGCTCGCCACGCCGGCGATAGTTGACGGGGGTGGACGCTTCTTGATTCGCGGCGTGGCGAAAGTCGCACACGGCGCGGGCCTCGCGGAGCGTACCGTCGTCATCGAGTTCGACAGCATCGAGAAGGCGATCGCGTGCTACGAGAGCGACGCGTACAAGGTCGCACTGGCCGCACTTGGCGACGGGGTAGAGCGCGACTTCCGGATCGTCGAAGGCGCGGATTAACGCTCCCCTTTCCCGGCACGACGACGTCCGTGGCGTCGTCGTGCCGCGCGCGCGGCCCCCTTGCCCGCTTGCGCTGTCCAAATTGCGCCGCATCGCGTCTTAGCCGCCCCCTATGTCGAGTTCCCCGTTACGAAGCCCATCGATAGGCACGCCGATAACCGCTCGCCGTGCGCCCGACGGTTTCGCGATCACGCTGATGATCGTGCTGTGCGCCATCTGGGGCCTGCAGCAAGTCGCGATCAAAACGACCAATGCGGCCATCGCGCCGATGCTTCAAGCGGGCCTGCGCTCGGCGATCGCAACCGTGCTCGTGTGGGGCTGGGCACGCGTGCGCGGCACGCCGCTCTTTCGCGAGGACGGCACGCTCTTTGCCGGGCTTCTTGCCGGCATGCTGTTCGCGGTCGAGTTCGTCTGCATCTTCTTCGGCCTCACGCTGACGAGCGCCTCGCGCATGGCCGTTTTCCTCTATACGGCACCGTGCTTCACCGCGCTCGGCCTGCATGCGCTCGCTTTCGCCGACGGACTCGTGCGCGCGCCGGTTGCCGGGACATCGACGCTCGCGGGACTCGCGGGCGACGCGCTCGGCGTGCTGGGCGGCGCGCTGTGGGCGGCGACGACGGTCGTCGTGCGCGGCAGCTCGCTCTCGCATGCGAGCGCAAGCAAGACGCTCTTTTATCAATTGGCCGTCTCGGCCGTCGTGCTGCTCGCGCTCGCGTGCCTGCTCGGCAAGGCGCGTGCGGTGCATGTGACGCCGCTTGCCGTCGCGGGCCTCGCTTATCAGGCGGTGATTGTCGCGTTCGTCAGCTATTTGGCCTGGTTCTGGCTGCTTACGCGCTACAAGGCCTCGCGGCTGTCGGTCTTCTCGTTTCTCACGCCGCTATTTGGCGTAGGCTTCGGTGCGCTGTTGCTCGGCGAGTCGATCAGCGTGCACTTTCTGCTCGCAGCGGCGCTCGTGCTCGCCGGCATCGTGCTCGTCAATGCGCCTGCGCGCCGCGCGTCATCGGCCTTGCAGGCATCGGCTAGCGGGCGACGATGACACCGAGCCCAACAGCGGGCTCAGCGTTCAAAGGAAAAGACGCTCTACTGCGGCGCGAGCACCTGCGCGACGCGCACGTACTCTTGAACGGCCACATCTTCGGCCCGGCGCGCCAGATCGAAACCGAGCGCGTCGAAATCGACCTTGTCGCGATAGGCCGCCAGCGTATTGCGCAGCATTTTGCGCCGCTGCGAGAACGCGGCCGTGACGAGCTCGCCGAACACCGACGTATCGACGCGCGCGAGCTCGTGCGGCGCATACGGAATCATCCGCACGATCGCTGAATCGACTTGCGGCGGCGGCTGGAACGCTTCGGGCGGCACGTCGATCAACTTGTCGATCACATACCGGTACTGAAGCATCACCGACAGGCGCCCGAACGCCTTTGTCCCCGGCTCGGCCACCATTCGCTCGACCACTTCGTTTTGCAGCATGAAGTGCTGGTCGACGACGATCGGCGCGAACGACATCAGATGAAACAGCAGCGGGCTCGAGATGTTGTACGGCAAATTGCCGACGATGCGAAGCGTTGGTTGCTCGCGCGTATCGACGAGCGAGGCGAAGTCGAAGGCGAGCGCATCGCCTGCGTGCAGCTCGAGACGTTCGCCGAACTTCTTCTGGAGCCGCACGATGAGATCGCGATCGAGCTCGACCGCATGGAGCGGCGCTTCGGGCGTCGCGAGCCGTTCGACGAGCGGCTCCGTCAGCGCACCGAGCCCCGGCCCGATTTCGACCATCCGCTGCCCGCGCTCGGGCGCAATCGCCGCGACGATCGAATCGATCACGCCCATATCGACGAGAAAGTTCTGCCCGAACCGCTTGCGCGCGAAATGGCCTTGATGCTGTCTGCTAGTGGACATCGAGTGCGAGAGGAAAGCGAAGGAATACGAAGAGAAAAGCGGGCCGCCGTGAATCAGCCGCCGCGCCGGTTGCGCGCCATCGACACGGCCGAATCGATCGCGGCGATCAGGCTGCCGGCGTCCGCGCGGCCCGTGCCGGCGAGATCGAGCGCCGTACCATGATCGACCGACGTGCGGATGATCGGTAGACCGAGGGTGATGTTCACGCCTTCGCCGAACGTCGCATATTTGAGCACGGGCAAGCCCTGGTCGTGGAACATCGCGAGCACACAGTCGGCCTGCTCGAGATAGCGCGGCTGAAAAAGCGTATCGGCTGGATACGGGCCGCGCGCATCGATGCCGCGCTTGCCCGCGAGCGCCAGCGCCGGTGCGATGACGTCGATTTCCTCGCGTCCCAGATAGCCGTTTTCGCCCGCGTGCGGATTAAGCCCCGTGACGAGGATGCGCGGCACCGGCAGCCCGAAATCGCGCCGCAAGTCGCGGTCGATGATCGCAAGCGTTTCGACGAGGCCATCGACACTGAGCGCCGCCGACACATCCTTCAGCGGCAGATGCGTAGTGGCAAGCGCAACGCGCAACGGCCGCGCGCCGGTGCCCGCCAGCATCATCACCACACGTGCGGTATGCGTGCGCTCGGCGAGGTACTCGGTGTGGCCGGTGAAAGGCACGCCGGCATCGTTGATGGTGCTTTTTTGCAGCGGGGCGGTGACGATTGCATCGAAGGTACCTGCGAGTGCGCCGTCGATCGCATCGTCGAGCAAGCCGAGCACATAGCGCCCGTTCGCGGGATCAAGCTTGCCCGCTTGCGCCGGCGCGGCAAGCGGCCGGTGCGCCACACTCACGCGCGAAGCGCCTGCCGCTCCCGTGAGCGACGCCCAATCGACGCCGACCGCCCGCGCGCGCGCCTCGATGAGCGCCGCGTCGCCGAGGACAGTGAACTGCGCGGCGGGCCAATGAGCCCCCGCGCCCGCTAACGCCATCGCCGTCAACTCCGGCCCCACGCCGGCGGGCTCGCCGGTCGTGATCGCGATCTGCAGCGGAGGGCGGGGGGCGGCGCTCGTCATGGTCTATCGGTCACTGCGGCGCGAGCGAACCGCCAAGCTTGAGCTGCACGTACGCGGAATCGCGCAACTGACGCAGCCAGTCGGCGTAAGCCTGCTCGGCCTTGCGCTGGCCGATCGCCTGGCGGGCCAGATCCATCTGCTGCTGCACCGATCCTTCTGCTTCACGGCGGCCCAACACCTGAATCAGGTGATAGCCGTATTCGCTGCGCACGGGTTCGCTGACTTCGCCGTCCTTGAGGTTGTTCATGGCGCGCTCGAATTCGGGCACCGTCTCGCCGGGGCTGATCCAGCCGAGATCGCCGCCTTGCGATGCCGAGCCGTCTTGCGAATAGCTGCGCGCGAAATTTGTGAAATCGCCGCTACCCGATTGGATCTGCTGGCGGATGTCGAGCAGCCTCTGCCGCGCCGCGGGCTCCGATGCGCCGTCACCGACGCGCAGCAGGATATGCCGCACATGCGTTTGCACGAGCGCCGGCGCATCGGCCGACGAGCCGCCCATGCTCGCGCGGCGATCGACGAGCCGCACGATTTCAAAGCCCTCTTCGGTACGGATCAGATCAGGGTTGACCTGGCCCGGCCGCAATTGCGAAGCCGCCGTGACAAATTGCTCGGGCAGTTTCGACGGCGGCAGGAAACCGAAGTCGCCGCCCTTGCCGGCATCGGCCGCTTGCGAATTGTCTTTCGCAAGCGATTCGAATTTCGCGCCGCCTTTCGCCTGTTGCAAAACTGCCTCAGCCTTTTTTAGCGCGGCGTCGATATCGCCCTGCGGCGCGCCCGCCGGCACCTTGATGAGGACGTGCTCGACATGCAGCTCTTGCCGGACCTTCGCATCGGGCCCGCGCTGGCTCGCGATGTAGTTCGCCACTTCGGCGTCGGACACCGACACCTTGCTGTCGACTTCCTTCTCGCGCAGTTTCGAGAGCGTCAACTCGGTACGCGCATCGCGCGTAAATACGGACCAGGGCACGCCCTGGGACTCGAGACGCGCGCGGTACATCTCGAAGGACATGTTGTTCGCCTGCGCGAGTCGTTGCAGCGTAGCCTGCACGGTCGTGTCGTCGATGACGATGCCGTCTTCTTTCGCTCTCTGGAGCTGGACGCGCTCGAGCACCATCTGGTTGAGCACCTGCGTACGCAGCTGGTCGGTCGGCGGAATCGGCGCGTTCTGCTGCTGCAGCCGATGCGAGATGAGGTCCATGCGCAAGGCGAGCTCACGCTCCGTGATGACGTCATCGTTGACGATGGCCGCGACCGAATCGACGGTCTGACCGCTCTGCCCCCTCAACGCTTGCGCCGCGGCGGGCGCAGCCGGCAGGATCGCGGCCGCGGCCACGAGGCCGGCGGCGAGCGTTGCCAAGCGAAGTTTATTTATAGTTGCCACAGCTACTCCATTGATATCGGGCCATTGGTCCCGTCTGCCCGTTTCGCGCATGCGCGTCTCGCATGCGGATGTTGCCCGGTCGCTCGTTCGCGCTCACTCGTAGTTGGTGAACCGCGCTTGCGGCGGCGGCGGCGGCGGCGGCGGCATGTACCCCGCCACCGCGGCGTTAAATGCCGCCGCGAGCCCGTTATCGACCTTCGACAACCCCTTTAGCGTCAACTGCGCGAGGACGCGGGTCGCGGAGGCCCGCTCGCCCGAGGTGTTCACGCCGTTCGCGTAACGCTGCAAGCCGATGCCGAACGCCCAGCAGTCGGCATCGTACTGGAAGCCGACCAGCCCGTCGACGATGCGGTGCCCGGCCGTATCGTAATTGAACCGCCCGACGCCGTAGAGCCTCTGCGTGATCGGCCATTCCGCCGAGATCAGGACCTGGTTGATCGGCTGGTTATCGAGGGTCAGGTTCGCTCGCGTGTAGCGGTAGGCGACGTTCACGACCCTGCGCTCCCCCGGGCTGAAGCCGAAGCCGACGCTTGCCCGCACGAGCTGATTGTCGTCGGCATTATATTGGAACGCCGTCTCGGAGGCGAAACCGGCGCCGAGCTTGAGCGACGCGCCGGCGATCAAATCCGAGTGGCTCGCGGAAGACACCGGCGTGCCTGGCACGAGCGTGACGCGCTGGTCCTTGAAAAAGTACTGCTGCGCGATCACGAAACGTGCGCGCTCGTCGCCCGTCGCAGGATCGATGAACCGGCTGGTCAGCGCTGCCGTGATCCGGTTGGAGTCGGAGACGCGGTCGTTGCCGACAAAGCTGTTCGGCGTGAAGATTTCCGCCAGACCGAAATCCGATTCGGCGGTATCGAAAATCGGCGCGAAATCCTGATCCCGATGCGGCGTATAGACGTAATAGAGGCGCGGCTCCAGCGTCTGGATGTAGTCGTCGCCGAACAAGCGCACCGAGCGGTCGAAGATGAGCCCGCTGTCGAAGCTGAACGTCGGGATGGTCTCGGTCAGGTGCTTCGGCTGCCCCGGAGGCGCGTTGCTCGCGACATGGCTGAGGTCGTACGAAGCGAAGTGCAGTTGCGCCTTGGGCACGACAAAATAGCCGGGGCCGATGATCCCGTACGACACGTACGGGTTGAGCACGACCCGGTCGCCTTCGGTCGCATCGGCGGTCGTGATGCGAAAGCGCGAATAGTCGGCCTCGGTTCCGAAGTCGAACCCGCCGACGTTGTACTTCGCGTACTTGACGTTCAACTGTGGCTCGCGCCCGTACGGCGGCGTGGAGCCGGTCAGCGTCTGCCAGTGCTGCTCGCGTGCGAGCACGGACCACGGCCCGTTGTTATAGGTGAGTCCGGCTTCTTGCTGATAGAGCAGTTGCGTGCCGACGATAAACTGATTGCCGACCGATGCGAGGTCTTCCGGGTAGGTGTTGTCCGAGACCTTGTTGTAGTAGACGTACGCGCCAAAGCCGTTGCCGAGGTTCTGGTTGTGCTGCAAATAGACCGCGTAGCGATTCTCGTGCTTGATCGCGTCGCTCGGCAGGAACTC
>DASZGN010000089.1:0-14003 GCA_035938775.1 Trinickia sp. | reverse complement strand
CGGCTATTTCCAACTCGACTGCTCGGTCTACGATCGTGCGGGCCTGCCGTGCCGGGTCTGCGGCAAGGCGATTCGCCAGATCGTGCAGGGTCAACGTTCGACTTATTATTGCGCGCACTGCCAGCGCTGAACCCACCTCTTTCATGCCCGCTTCCTCGAGCTCTCCGGCGTCTCACATCTCGCCGCTTCATGCCGCGTTCGCTCCTCGCCTCATCGCCTGGCAACGCCGGCACGGCCGTCACGACTTGCCGTGGCAGAACACGCGCGACGCCTATCGGATATGGCTCTCCGAGATCATGCTGCAGCAAACGCAAGTCTCGACCGTGATTCCGTACTACGCGAAGTTTCTGGCGCGCTTTCCCGATGTCGCCGCACTCGCCGCGGCGTCGATCGACGAGGTGATGACGCTTTGGGCCGGCCTCGGCTACTACTCGCGTGCACGCAACCTGCACCGCTGCGCGCAGGCGGTCGTCGAGCGCCACGGGGGGGCGTTTCCGGCGTCGCCCGAGCAACTGGCGGAGCTGCCCGGTATCGGCCGGTCGACCGCCGCCGCAATCGCATCGTTTGCATTCGGCGCACGGGCGACGATACTCGATGGCAACGTGAAGCGCGTGCTCACGCGTGTTTTCGGCATCGAAGGATTTCCCGGCGAAAAGCGCATTGAAAACGCCTTGTGGGCGCTCGCCGAATCATTGCTGCCGGCGCATGCGCCGAGCGCCGATGTGAGCGCCTATACCCAGGGCTTGATGGACTTGGGCGCGACGCTGTGCGTGCGCGGCACGCCCGAGTGCGCGCGCTGCCCGTTCGCCGCGGAGTGTGTTGCCAACGTCTCGGGCCGGCAGCGGGAACTGCCGGCTGCTCGCCCCAAAAAGACGATCCCCACGCGCCGCACCTGGATGCTCGTCTTGCTCGACGGCAACTCGGTGCTGCTGGAAAAGCGTCCGCCGACCGGCATCTGGGGTGGCCTCTGGAGCTTGCCCGAAGCCCCGGACGAAGCGGCGATCGCCGAGCGCGCGCGCACGTGCGGTGCCACGAGTGCGCTCGAGCGTCTCGCGCCGCTCGCGCATACGTTCACGCATTTCAGGCTCGATATCGAGCCGCGCGTAGCCGAGCTCGACATCGCCCGCTCGGCGACACCAAGCGAAGCGCGCGACAAAGCGAGCGCCTGGGTGCCGCTTGCCGGAATCGACGCGTTCGGCCTGCCCGCGCCGGTGCGCAAGCTGCTCGAAGGGCTCAGCGGTTCGCTGCTGTAGCGCTCAGCTTCAGCGCCGGTTATAGCAACTGGTGCTGCTGCATGTAGTGATGGACGATGTCGATGCGTGCGCCCGCATCGTTGAGCTCCATCAGCTTTTGCCGCGCGCGCAGCGGAATTTGCAGGATTTCCGACAGTCGATTCGATACCCATGAGGGATCGTCGAAACGGAACGGCTCGGCGAACGGGAGGCTGTCCGGGTCGCGCTCGCGCAGCGTATCGATGATCCGTTCGAGCACTTCGGCGCACGCACCGAACTTCGCGAGGACGTCGGTGCCTTCCAGCGGGATGTCATCGGGCAGCGGCTCGGCCATGCCGACGATGAGACCGCTCGGCTCAGTGCGGTACGAAAGCAGCCGAAAGCGCCCCGCGCCGCGCGCCCGTACGAGCAGAATGCCGAATTGATCGACATCGCACTGCTCGATTTGTGCGAAGCATCCGACTGTCTCGGGCACGGACGGCTCGTCCGCCTGGGCGATCTCCGCGCCGCTTTTCAGCAAGCAGACGCCGAACGGCGTGTTCTCGCGCAAGCACGCGCGCGCCATATCGAGATAGCGGGCCTCGAATATCTTCAGCGGCAAAAGACCTTCGGGGAAAAGCACCGTATGGAGTGGAAAGAGCGGCAGATCGGCGTAGACGGCAGGAGTAGGGGGCATGGCGCAACGCTTGAAATGTGCCGCGCTTCGAGCGGCGGGTTAAGCCACGAGTCGTGACGATTCGCCGATCTCGACCGGCGCATCCCGGTGCCGCACGATCACGGTCGATTCGCGCGCGAGGCGCGCGGCAAGCGTCTCGGCGAGGAAGACTGAACGGTGTTGCCCCCCTGTGCAGCCTATCGCGACGGTCAGATAGCTGCGATTGTCCTCGCGAAAACGCGGCAGCCACTTCGTTACGAACGCCTCGATGTCGTCGATCATTTCATGGACGATCGGCAGTGCATCGAGATAGTCGATGACCGGTTGGTCGCGGCCCGTCAGCGGGCGCAAACGATGGTCGTAATAGGGATTAGGCAGAGCGCGCACGTCGAACACGAAGTCGGCGTCGAGCGGCAAGCCGCGCTTGAAACCGAACGATTCAAACATCAGCAGCAAGCCTTCGCGCTCAACTTCGATGAGACGCGTGACCCAAGCGCGCAGCACGTTCGCGCGTAGATTGCTCGTGTCAATCTGATGGCCGAATTCGGCAAGCGGCGCAACGAGTTCGCGCTCGCGCTCGATTGCCTCTTCCAGCGACGCGAGGAGGCCAATATCGGCGTCGTGCGCGGGGGAGCCTGAAAGCGGATGGCGCCGGCGCGTTTCCGAGAAGCGCTGGATCAGCGACTGCGTGCTCGCATTCAGAAACAGCACGGTAACGTCGTGCTTGCTAGCCAGGTCGCGGATGATGCCGGGCATGTCGTCGAGCGAAACGCTCGAGCGTGCATCGATGGCGACGGCAAGCCGGTCGTAGGATTCGTCGTCGCTTGCGAGGTATTGGGTCAGGGCGGGCAGCAGACGTGGCGGAAGATTGTCGACGCAGTAATAACCCGCATCGGCGAGCGCGTTCAACGCGACAGATTTGCCGGAGCCTGAAATGCCGGTGATCAGAACAATGCGCATGGAAGGACACCCGTTCGTTTCATCATAGCACTTGGTTCCAGAGCCGACAGACCCGGCGCCGCCGATAAGGTCCCGAAAGGCCGCAAGTCAATTCCGGCGCACCCTGCGCTTTCAACGTGATGCATTACATCAGCTTGCCGGGAAGCTGGCTGTCCGGGTCTTGCATCGCGAGGCGCTGGCGATCCATGAAATCGCGCAGCGTATCGATGCCGCGCAGTTGGAGGATGGTGTTGCGAACGGCAGCCTCGACGAGCACCGCGAGGTTGCGGCCCGCCGCCACCTGGATCGTGACCTTGCTGATGGGCAGCCCGAGTACGTCGACGGTCTGGCTCTCGAGCGGCAGCCGCTGGAATTCGCCGTCGGGGCGGCGCACGAGCTGCACGATCAGCTTGAGCTTCATCTTCCGGCGCACCGCGGTTTCACCGAAGATCGTCTTGATGTCGAGCAGACCGAGTCCGCGCACTTCCAGCAGGTTCTGCAAGAGCGGCGGACAGCGCCCTTCGACAAAATCGGGGCCGAGTCGCACGAAATCGACGGCATCGTCGGCGACGAGCCCGTGCCCACGGCTGATCAGCTCCAGGCCAAGTTCACTCTTGCCGAGCCCCGAGTCGCCGGTGAGCAGCACGCCCATGCCCAGGATGTCGAGAAACACGCCGTGCAGCGTCGCGCGCGGTGCGAGGATCCGCGACATGTAAAGCCGCAGATTGTCGATGACGGCTGCCGCCGACATGGGCGTCGTGAAGAGCGGCGTCGATGATCGCGTACAGCGCAAAACGAGCTCGGGCGGCGCCGCGACACCGCCCGCGACAACCAGAAACGGCGGCTCGAGGGCGATCAGCTCGGCCATGTGGCGAGAGCGGTCCTCGTTGGTTTGGCGTTGGTAGTAGTTGACTTCGGCTTCGCCGAGCACCTGAATCCGGTTGGGGTGGATCAGGTTCAAGTGGCCGACGAGATCGGCGCTCGATGTTGCGTTTGCAACCGTTTCAGCCGAAAAACCCCGCTCCCAGCCCTCATGCCCCGTCAACCAGCTCAGCTTGAGCGCGGCGGCGTTATCGTCGAAGATGCTTTGGGCGTTGATGCTGGACGTATCCATGAATCCCTTGCTCCTGTTTGACCGCCCCCCCGCAGGGCAAGCGCGCACGCGCCGTGCCGGGCCCGGCCGGCCGAGAGCGGCGCCATGCTCAACAGCGCGGCCTTTTCAAGGTTGCCACTGGGTGAGCAGCCGATACAACTCGTTGCGGTTTTGCTCAGTATGCAGGCGTTCGCGCGCTTCCCGATCGGACAGCAACTGTGCGATTTCCGAGAGGATTTCCAAATGCTGCTGCGTGGCTTGTTCCGGAACAAGCAGAAATATCAGCAGCGAAACGGGCTGGCCGTCGGGCGATTCAAACGGTATCGGTTGATCGAGCCGCACGAAAGCGGCGAGCGGTTGCTTGAGTCCCTTGATGCGGCCATGAGGAATCGCGACGCCTTCGCCGAGCCCTGTCGAGCCAAGACGCTCGCGCGCAAACAGGTTATCCGTGACCGTGCTGCGGCCGATTCCGTTCTGGTTCTCGAAAATGAGGCCCGCTTGCTCGAATACGCGCTTCTTGCTGGTGACGGAAAGTCCGAGAACGACGTTTTCGAGAGGGAGGAATTTGGCTAAACGATTCATGTTGGCAGGCTAACGCGTCGCCTGGGCGCTCCTCGCGGCAACTGGCTGGTTGTCCATTTTCGGCCGTGGTCGTCGGCTCGGCTATAGAGCCGTCGGGCGGCACTGCGGCCGGCTGCCCCTTTAATAACCGGCACATTATAAATCAGGGCCGACGCGGATGGTGCGACGCGCCATCGCGCAAACGTATGCGCGGCACGGATTCGCGGGCGGACTTGAACGGATGGTAAAAAAAATGAGTGCCACATGAAAAACCGCCCGATTTTCGGGCGGTCTTGCGGGGTGAGGCGGCGCAAAGGGCTTTGGCCGTCGTTTTACGATTGCGGCAGCTCGGGGGCGCCGAGCGGCACTTCCTGGTATCTGATTGATCCGTGCTGATGATCCTGGATACGGCTCTTGTGGCGAACGACTTGCCGATCGAGCTTGTCGACCATGAGATCGATTGCGGCGTAGAGGTCGCCATTCGCGCTTTCGATGAAAATGTCCTTGCCCTTTAAGTGAAGGTTGATTTCAACCTTTTGCCGCCTTTCCTTTTCCTTGTGATTGTCGACCGAGAGGACCACATTGCCATCGATCACCTGATCGAAATGCCTGAGCACTTTGTCGAGCTTCGTGATCACATATTCTCGCAGCGCCGGCGTGACTTCCAGATGGTGTCCACTGATCTTCAGATTCATAGTGCTCTCCAAACGAATGGTCGCCCGACACCATGGGTGCGGCTAAACCGGTCGGGAGCGGCCCGCTCAAGTCACACCCCGCGTGACTGAGAGCGGCGGGTCGTCGGCCGGCCATTGCGCCATAGCGTCGCGACCGTTAAATGCTCACCGCTAAATGCGACGAGCGCGACAAGCTACAGAGACTTGCGCAAATTCACTGCGGGGATCTTGAGGGCTTCGCGGTACTTGGCAACCGTCCGGCGTGCGACCACGAATCCTTGCTCCGCCAGCAGTTCGGCTATGCGGCTGTCTGAAAGAGGCGTCTTTGAGTCTTCGGCTCCTATCAGTTGCTTGATGAGCGCGCGAATGGCGGTCGACGACGCCGCGCCCCCCGTATCGGTCGACACGTGAGAACCAAAGAAGTACTTGAATTCAAGCGTCCCAAACGGAGTGAGCATGTACTTGCCGGTTGTCACGCGCGAAACTGTCGATTCGTGCAGGCCCAGCGTATCAGCTATTTCCCGCAAAACCAAGGGGCGCATGGCGATTTCGCCGTGCGCGAAAAAGTTCTTTTGACGCTCGACAATAGCTTGCGCCACACGCAGGATCGTTTCGAAGCGCTGCTGGATATTCTTGATGAGCCATCGCGCTTCCTGCAGTTGCTGGCGCAACGAGCCGCTGCCCGGATCGCCCCGCGAATTGCGCAGGATGTTCGCGTACAGGTGATTGATGCGAAGGCGCGGCACCACTTCAGGGTTCAGCTCGGCCTGCCATCCTTGCGTCGTCTTTCTGACCATGATGTCAGGCACCACGTAATCGGCCTCGGCCTTGCCGTATGCCGAGCCCGGAAACGGCTCGAGCGAGCGTATCAGCGCATGGGCGTCGCGCAGCGCGTCGTCGCTCGCTTTGAGCTGCTTGCGCAAGCGCGTGAAATCGCGCGCGGCGAGCAACTCCAGATGATGCGCCACGATCTCAAGCGCAACCTTGCGCGTGGGCGACTCGGGCAGCCGAAAAAGCTGCAGCCGAAGGCATTCCGATGCGCTGCGCGCCCCGACACCGGCGGGATCGAAGCTGTGCAAAAGCGCCAGCGCCGCGTTCAGCTCATCGAGATCGAGCTCGAGCTCTTCCGGCAAATCGGCAAGCACTTCATCGAGCGTAGCCGTCAGATAGCCGTCGTCATCAAGCGATTCGATCAGGAAGGTGATCAGCGCACGATCGCGCTGGCTCGCCTGCGTGACGCGCAGCTGAGCCATCAGATGGTCGCGCAGCGTTGTGGTGGATTCGTGGATCTGCAGGGGCGGGAGGTCGTCGTCGTCGGATGCGCCCGACGCGCGACCGTAATCGTCGAGATTCCATTGAGTCGATTCCGAGCTATCCGACGAGCCAAGGCCGTTGTATTCGTCGGCGCCCGCGCGCTCAGCGCCGTCCGCGCGCTCCGGCTGGTCCGCCGCCGGAGCGCCGCTCATGGGCTCGGGCGCGCTGGGTGTCGGCGTTTGCGCGATGACCGAGCCGTCGCCCGCGACACGCAGCGGGCTCGCGATCCATTCGTCTTCGCTTTCGAGCAGCGGATTCTGCGCGACCGCCATCGCCACTTCCTGCTGCAGTTCGAGCGTAGACAGCTGCAGCAGCCGGATCGACTGTTGCAGTTGTGGCGTCAGCGCAAGGTGCTGCGATAGGCGGAGTTGGAGGCTGGCTTTCATGGCAAGTTGTCTTTCATTGTAGAGACTTTGCCACGTCCGCGATACCTTGTAACAGCGCCCAATGCGCAACGCTCGCGGTCGCCTTCCATAAGGCGGGAGGACTTGTAAAAATTGCTGATGCGATGCGACGCGCGTCACATGCGGAAGTGCTCGCCCAAATACACGCGCCGGACGCTCTCGTTCTCGATGATTTCGCTCGGCGCGCCCGCCGCGAGCACAGAGCCGTCGCTGATGATGTAGGCGTGATCGCAGATGCCGAGCGTTTCACGCACGTTGTGATCGGTGATCAGCACGCCGATGTTGCGCTGTTTGAGAAATTTGACGATCTTCTGGATTTCGAGCACGGCGATCGGGTCCACGCCCGCAAACGGCTCGTCGAGCAGAATAAAGCTCGGATTCGTCGCAAGTGCGCGCGCGATTTCAACGCGGCGCCGCTCGCCGCCCGACAGCGACATTGCGGGATTCTCACGCAAATGGGCAATCTGTAACTCGTCGAGCAGCTCCTCGGCACGCGTATCGATCACCGACTTCGATAGCCGCTTGCCTTGCTCGTCCAATTGCAGCTCGAGCACCGCGCGAATGTTCTCCTCGACGGTGAGCTTGCGAAATACCGAGGCTTCCTGCGGCAGATACGACAGCCCTAGCGATGCGCGCTTGTGGATCGGCAAAAGGCTGATCGATTTGCCGTCGAGCACGATCTCGCCGGCATCGAGCGGCACCAGGCCGACAATCATGTAGAACGTTGTCGTCTTGCCCGCGCCGTTGGGCCCGAGCAAGCCAACCACTTCGCCGCTTTTTACATTGAGCGACACGTCCTTCACCACGGTGCGCGAGCCGTAGCGTTTTTTCAGGTTGCGCACGACGAGCGAGCTCGCCGCGATCGGCGCCTCGCGACGGTCTGCGGTACTAGCCGCCGTGGCGGTGCTGGAAAGGGTGTTCACTGCGGCAGGGTTCCTTCAATCCGGGTGGCCGGCGCAAGCGGCGCGGAAGCGCCGTCAAGCGGTGCCGGCGCGCCATTGCGCGGCGCCAGCATCGCGCGCACGCGGCCGCCGGGGTTGCCCGGCCCAGCCACGTCCTTGCCCGCGCGGGCCGTATAAAAATCGTTTTCGCCATCGTAGGTGATGACGCTGCCGTGCACCTGATCCATCAGCGTCGACAAGCCTTGCAGGCGCCGCACGGTTGCATTCGTGGTGAGCGTCGTCAAATCCTGCTTGCCGTCATAGTCTATGCGTTCGGCGTTGCCGTCGATGTATTCGTCGACGGCGTCTCGCTTCTGGCGGAAATAGGCAAGGCCTTTGCTCTTCGGGTCCATCGTCCCCGTCGCATATTGATAGCCTTGAGGGTCTTGCCTGACTTCCACATGGTCGGCCTTGATGACGATCGTGCCCTTGGTGGCGACGACGTGACCGGTAAACACATTGAGCTGTTTCAGATCGTCATACGTCATGTTGTCCGCTTCGATATTGAGCGGCTTGTCTCTATCGGCGCGCTCCGCGTGAGCGAGCGGCGTCATGCAGGCAACCGCCAGCGCGACCGCGAGCGCCGTCGCGCCGGCCCGCGTGCGGCGGTCTTCGAAAAAAAAGAACGGTTCGTTCATGCACTCACGCTGCGAATGGTTCACTTGGGTTGCTGCGCGCCGCCGCCGGACAGGTCAGACGCGGCAATTGCACCGCGGACGTTTCCGAAGAGCTGCATCACCCGGGTTGCGTTGTTGTAGTTCATGGCGCTTGCCGTCATCACCGACAGGCCGCGCCGCAGTTTAACCGGCTTTTCCGTCTCGATCACATCGTCGTTGATCAACACCCGAAAGTGCGCCGAATCGGCCTGCATTTCGGGATCCCCAAAGCCGGGTGCGCGCAGGATCCGCGCGTGGTCATAGAGGTCGACGATCGAGCCGTCCGCGTTGACAACGCCGCGCTCGCCGGTGGCCGTCACGATCGGCTTGCCCGGTTGAAACGCGCGTATGGCGGGGTGAGTCAGATCGCTATTCTCGTCGTCCTCGTAATGGATCATCTTCGTCGCCGTGAGCCGGTACTGGGTCGTGCCCGCCTGATCAAGCTCGGAGACCGAGAAGCTGTCGGCGAAATAATCGGGCGAATGCGTCTTCGGATGATCGACTTCATGTTCCGCCGGCCGCGTGGCTTCCAGCAGCCAGTACGTGACACCGGCAAGAGCGGCCATAGCAAGCAGCGACAGCAGCGAGGCCAAACGCGACGCATTCATGTACCGCGCGCTCCGCATGCGGCCGCGAGCAACGCTTCGTAGCGGTGCTGCGCGCGCAGGATGGCATCGCACACCTCGCGCACGGCGCCGTGGCCGCCGCGCGTTTGCGCCACCCAATGCGCCCGTGCGATCACTTCCGGGTGCGCGTTGGCCGGCGCGGCCGCGAAACCGCACGTCATCATCACGCCGAGGTCGGGCCAGTCGTCGCCCATATAGCCGCATTGCTCGGCCGTGACGCCCGCTACCCCCAGCAGCTCGTTGAACGCCGTCGCCTTGTCGGCGGCGCCCTGATACACGTGCGAAATGCCCAGTTCGTGCGCGCGCGCTTGCACGATGCCCGAACGGCGGCCGGTAATGATCGCCGTCTCGATGCCCGCTTCGCGCAAAAGCTTCAGGCCGTGGCCATCCATCGAATTGAACGACTTCATGTAGTCGCCGTCGGCCGTAAACAGCAGGCTGCCGTCGGTCAGCACGCCGTCGACATCAAAGATCATCAGCTTTACGCGGCTTGCGCGTTCGGCTGCGGTTAAAGGCGCCGCGGCCATCAAATCACCTTCTTCGAAAACAGGTCATGCATGTTCAGGGCGCCGATCAGCTTGCCCGCATCGTCGACGACGAGCATCTGATTGATGCGGTGGCGCTCCATCAGTTCCACCGCTTCGACCGCGAGCTGGTCTGCCCTGATCGTGCGCGGCGCGCGCGTCATCACGTCGGCGATCCGCAAGTCACGGAAATCGCCCGTACGCTCGAGCAAGCGGCGCAAGTCGCCGTCGGTGAAGATCCCCTCGACGTGCTCGTCGCCATCGACGATCGCCGTCATGCCCATGCGCTTGCCCGTCAACTGGAAGAGGGCGTCGCGCACGGTCGCATCGGCCGTGACCTTCGGCAGTTGCTCGCCCGTGCGCATCACGTCGCGAACGTAGGTGAGCAAGCGCCGGCCGAGCGCGCCGCCCGGGTGGGAGCGCGCGAAATCGTCCGCGCCGAAGCCGCGCGCGTCGAGCACCGCGACAGCGAGCGCGTCGCCGAGCGCCAAGGCCGCCGTCGTGCTGGCTGTAGGCGCGAGATTGTGCGGGCATGCTTCCTTTGACACGCCGGCGTACAAATGAACGTCGGCAAGCCTCGCAAGGCTCGACTCCGGGCGGCCCGTCATCGCGATCAGCTTCGCGCCCAGGCGCTTCACGAGCGGCAGGATCGCGACCAGCTCTTCCGATTCGCCGGAATTCGACAGGGCGATGAAGACGTCGTCCGCCGTGACCATGCCGAGATCGCCATGGCTCGCTTCGGCGGGATGGACGAAGAACGCGGGTGTGCCCGTGCTCGCGAGCGTCGCGGCAAGCTTGCGGGCGATATGGCCGGATTTGCCGATGCCCGAAACGACGACGCGTCCGCGGCAGCCCAAAATGAAATCGACCGCGGCGACGAAGCTGTCGTCGATTCGATCGCGAAGCCCGCGCACAGCGTCGGCTTCGATGTCGAGCACGTCCCGGGCAAGCGTCACTGCCCGGTCGCCATTGATTTTCGCTATCATGCGCGGAGTATAACAAAGGGCGTTGTTCGCCGCGCCCGGCGGCCCTTGCGGCCTTGTGCCTCACGGCACCGGCTCTTTCATCCTGAACGCGCGGCGCCCCCTCGCGCAGCGTGGTTCGGCGCTCTTTCGCTGACGAACGAGGACGCTTCGCACGTGATATCTCCGCTCGAGATGACGCTCCTTATGCTGCTCGCGTCAGTGGCAGGCGTCGTCCTGTTTCGTTTTCTGAATCTTCCGCCGATGCTCGGCTATCTGACCGTGGGCGTCCTGGTCGGGCCGCACGCGCTCGGCATCGCGCCCGATGCGCAACGTGCCCAGCGTCTCGCGGAGTTCGGCGTCGTGTTCCTCATGTTCTCGATCGGCCTCGAGTTCTCGCTCGCCAAGCTGCGCGCCATGAAAACGCTCGTGTTCGGTCTCGGCCTGCTGCAAGTGATCGGTACCATCGCAGCCGCCGTGGCGGTCGGCCTCATTTTCGAGCGCTGGGTGCACATCACCTGGCAGGGCAGCCTGGCGCTCGGCGGCGCGCTTGCGATGTCGTCGACCGCGATCGTCAGCAAGATGCTCGCCGAGCGGCTCGAGATCGAGACCGAGCATGGCCGCAATATCTTCGGCGTGCTGCTGTTTCAGGACCTCGCCGTCGTGCCGCTTCTCATCGTCATCGCCGGGCTCGGCGGCGACTCCGAGCACATCCCGACGACGCTCGGCATCGCGGCGATAAAGATCGTCGTCGCGCTGTCGCTGCTGCTCATCGTGGGGCAGCGCTTCATGACGCGCTGGTTCAACGTCGTCGCGCGGCGGCGCTCGCAGGAGCTCTTCATGCTCAACCTGCTGCTCGTCACGCTCGGGGCCGCGTACATCACCGACAAGTTCGGGCTATCGCTCGCGCTCGGCGCGTTCATTGCCGGCATGCTGATCGCCGAGACGCCGTACCGCCACCAGGTCGAAGAAGACATCAAGCCGTTTCGCGACGTGCTGCTCGGGCTCTTCTTCGTGACGACGGGCATGCTCCTCAATCCGCGCGTGCTCATCGCGCATCCGTTCATCGTCATCGTGTTCCTGCTCGGGCCGGTGCTCTTGAAGATCGTCATGATCACAGGGCTTGCGCGGCTATTCGGCGCGACGCCCGGCGTGGCCATGCGCACGGGGCTCGGCCTCGCGCAAGCCGGCGAATTCGGCTTCGTGATGCTCAACCTCATCCGCGACAAGCATCTCGTCGAACCGACGCTCTTGCAGGCGATTCTCGCCTCGATGCTGCTCTCGATGCTCGCCGCGCCGTTCCTCATTCAAAACGCCGATCGCATCGTGCTGCGTCTGTCGTCGACCGAATGGATGCAGCAGTCCTTGCAGATGACGCGCATCGCGACGCAAAGCCTGCGCCAGGCCGGGCACGTCATCATCTGCGGCTATGGCCGCGCCGGACAGAACCTCGCGCGCATGCTCGAGCATGAAGGACTGTCGTATGTCGCGCTCGACCTCGATCCCGATCGCGTCACGGCCGCCGCCGCGGCCGGCGAATCGGTCGTGTTCGGCGACGCCGCACGGCGCGAATCGCTCGTCGCGGCAGGCATCCATCGCGCGGCCGCCGTCGCGATCACCTACGCGAACACGCCCTCGGCACTGCGCGTGCTGCATAACGTGCATGAGCTCGAGCCGGCGCTGTCCGTGATCGTGCGCACCGTCGACGATGCCGATCTCGAGCGGCTGCTCGCGGCGGGTGCGACGGAGGTGATACCGGAGATCGTCGAGGGCAGCCTGATGCTCGCTTCGCACACGCTCGTGCTGATGGGGGTGCCGATGCGGCGCGTCGTGCGGCGCGTCGAGGAGATGCGCGACGCCCGCTACAGCCTGCTGCGCGGCTATTTTCGCGGTGCTGACGATCTCGACGACGACGACGGGCACGAGCAGGTGCGGCTACAATCGGTGCCGGTCGACGACAACGCCGAGGCTGTCGGGCGCGCGCTCGAAGAGCTCGGCCTCGCCTCGATGGGCGTCGAAGTCACCGCGATCCGGCGCCACGGGATTCGCGGTGTCGAGCCAGGCCCCGAAACCAAGCTGCGCGCCGGCGACATCGTTGTGCTGCGCGGGCCGCCCGAGGCGCTCGCCGTCGCGGAGGAGCGCTTGCTGCGCAGCCGCCGCGCGGGCGCTCCGGCCGTGTGATGGCATCTCGCATCTCGCATGGCGCGCTTTCATGCGCACGCAGCCGCCGGGCGCTCGACCGTGTCGACTGGGGTTTGCGCTTTAGCGCTTACTCCAGTCCCATGCAAGGCCTTACTCCAGTCCCATGCTCGGTGAGGCACTTGAGGCACTTGAGGCACTCGATGCACGTCGTCAGTCCGTTTTTTATCGATCGGGCCTTCTCGCAACGCGTGAGGCCCTCGCCCCTGGAGAGTACCCATGTCCAATGCGCCCGCGGATGCGCCGCACGATGCCGCCGCGTTCATCAAGAGCCAAATCCGCACGATTCCCGACTGGCCGCTGCCCGGCGTGCAATTTCGCGACATCACGCCGCTCTTGCAGCGTCCGAAGACGCTGCGCGTGCTGATCGACCTGTTCATCGAGCGCTATGTGGAAGCGAAGCTCGATTACGTGGCCGGGCTCGATGCGCGCGGCTTCATCATCGCGCCGATCGTCGCCTATGAGCTGAATCTCGGTTTCATCCCGATCCGCAAGATCGGCAAGCTGCCGTATCGCACGGTGTCCGAGTCTTATACGCTCGAATACGGCACCGCGACCGTCGAAATACACGAGGACGCGTGCGGCCCCGGCGATCGCGTCGTCATCGTCGATGATCTCATCGCGACAGGCGGCACCATGATGGCCGGCAAGAAGCTGCTGGAGCGGCTCGGCGCCGAGGTGGTCGAAGGGGCCGCGATCGTCGATCTGCCCGATCTGGGCGGCTCGAAGCTGCTGCGCGAAAGCGGTCTGCCGCTTTATACGGTCACCGAATTTCCTGGCCATTGATGCCAGGCACCGACTTCCCCGCTTGCAATCGAATGTTTCGATCATGCCCAACCTCCCGGTCTTTCTCGCCGCGGCCGCGGCGATTCACCGTCGCGCCCGGCCCCGACCATCGTCAGGTGCTCGCGCGCGGCATTTCGCAGGCTCGTGCCGCCGGCGTTTCGCTGCGCCGCTCGCGGGCGCGACATTCATCGGGCTTGGCATTCGTGGCGCTTTGCGCACATAACGCCGGAGGTCGAGCATGAGCTTGCCTTGCATTCGCGCTGCGCGCCGCTTCGATGCGCGCGCGCATCGGCCCTTCTGGATGGCCGAGCAGCAAGTCGGCTGGATTCGCGAAACGGATCTGCCGCTCCTTGAGCGCTGGCCCGACGTCTTCGCCATCGATGCGGCGCGCGTTGCGCTTTTACCGCGCTTCGACGAGAACGCCGAGCGCCGCTCGG
>DASZGN010000088.1:0-2735 GCA_035938775.1 Trinickia sp. | reverse complement strand
CCGCCACCACCGCCACCGCTACTGCCATTGCCGCCGCCGTCATGGCTGTTGCCACTGGCACTGCCACCGATGCCGCCACCATCGCCATCATCGCCACCGGCGCCGCTTCCCATCTGTCCTGCGCCGCTGCCACCTACGTCGGCCGAAGGTGTCTCGCCTTTCGGGACGGGGGTGTCGTGGTCAAGGCGCCAAATGCAATTGACCGCGTCGGGATCGTCGCTGCATTTGTCGTGCGTTGACACGTCGTTAGACGCCTTGCCCTGGGCAGCGGGAACGGATGCTGAATCGTGCTGCGCGTCCTGCATTCGCTCGTCGTCAGTGGCGGCGTTTGCGCCCTCCATGTCACCGGAGTCGGCTTGAATCACCGCGCTTGTTGCGACGATCGGCCGCAAGAACGCATCGTCGAGAGAGTAAGCGTGCGCACCGCTCGCAAGCAGGGCCACTGCGGCGGCAAGCGATGTCTTCGCTACTTTCGCAGATAGGTAGTAGTACTTATCAAATGACACCTTCTTCATGATTATTCCCCCGTAGGAGCGGCGATCGAGTGTCGTCGTCTCGCCGTTATCCCGTCGCCCATAGGGCGTGCATGGCATGTCCGATTGCTAACCGAACCGCTCTCTCGGCGACGCGCTCAGGCGCGGCGCGCCGTCCGTGCTCTTGGGTTCAGCGGCGGCTTTGTTCACGTCCGACGCGATTACCCAGCGTGGCCGTGCGGGGGGCCTCTGCGATAACCGTGCCATCGCTGGCAATCGCTTGCTGCGTATGGGCCAGGGGGAACGCGTTGCGGACCGAGCCCGATACAGTCGACAGAAACGATTCAAAGTTGAAACGGGGAAATAGAGACGTGGCGGCAGCCCGAAGCCCGCGCGGCATTGGCGCGCGTGCGCCCGCGCACGAACTACCGAGGTTCAGAAAGCCGCATGGCGAGCCGCGCTAAGGCAGCCTAAGCATCCTGCGATTCGCGTTGCAGGGCGCGCAGCTCGTCGATGGGGATATGGCAGCGTATGCGGTGTCCGTCGCCGGCGTCGGAAAACGGCGGATCGCGCTCTTCGCAGACCGCGCCAAGCTTGCGCGGGCAGCGCGTATGGAATATGCACCCTGAAGGGGGCGCCGCCGCGCTGGGTGGATCGCCCGACAGGCGGATGCGCGCTTTGTATTTGTCAGGACTGCCAAACGTTGGCATCGACGAGAGCAGCGCTTCGGTATAGGGATGATGCGGCCCCGTGAACACCGCGTGAGCGGGGCCGATCTCCAACAGGCGCCCGACATACAGCACCGCGATGCGATCCGATACGTAGCGCACCACGTGCAAGTCATGCGAGATGAACACGTAGCTCACGCCGCGCTCGCGCTGCAGATCGATGAGCAAGTTCAGAATGGCGGCCTGCACGGAGACGTCGAGCGCGGAGGTCGGCTCATCGCAGACGACCACGCGCGGCTCGCCCGCGAACGCGCGCGCGATGGCAACGCGCTGCTTCAGTCCGCCCGAGAGTTGCCGCGTGCGTGCGCCGAGATAGCGCCGCGGCAAGCGCACCGCATCGGTGAGCGAGGCGAGCCGCGAGTCGCGCGCGCGACCGCGAATCGCGCCGAGCTTCGAGAGGGCGCGTCCGATCAGGCGCTTGACCGAATGCGCACGGTTGAGCGCCGAATCGGGATTTTGAAAGACGATCTGCAACGACTTGACCTGCTCGCCGTCGCGCCGCCCGACGCGCGGTGCAAGCGGCCTGCCGTCGAGCTCGAGCGTCGCGCCGGCATCGGGTGCGACGAGCCCGACCAGCAGTTTCGCGAGCGTCGTCTTGCCGCTTCCCGACTCGCCGACGAGCCCGAGCGTCTCGCTCGCGCAAAGCTCGAGCGAGACATCGTCGACGGCGCGCAGCGGTTCGGTGAAAGCGTGAAACGTCTTCGACAAATGCGCCGCGCGCAAAGCGAGCGAGCGCGTTCGGCGAGGCTTGCCCGACTCGGTATCGGAAGGAGCAAAGCGGCCTTGAGTGTCGGCCGCGCTCGCAGATTCACCCGCGCGCGGTAACTCACCTGCGCGTTCGTGATAATGGCAGGCAGCGATCTGCACGCCGTGCGCGCTGTTCAGCCGATAAAGCGGCGGCGCTTCGCGAAGGCAACGCTCATCGGCGAGCGGGCAGCGCGCCGCATACACGCAGCCTTGCGTGCTCGAACCGAGCGGCGGCAGGCTGCCCGGGATCGTATCGAGCCGCTCGATGTCCTTGCCTCGGCCCGGGCTTGGCACACAGCGCAGCAACCCCACCGTATAAGGATGGCGCGGCGCACCGAATACGTCATCGGTTGCGCCTTCCTCGACGAGCCTGCCCGCATAGAGCACGCCGACGCGGCTGCACATGCGTGCGATTACCGCGAGGTTGTGGCTGATGAAAAGCACGGCGGTGCCGGACTCCTCGCGCAATCGCGCGACGAGGTCGAGCACCTCGGCTTCGACGGTGGCATCGAGCCCGGTGGTCGGCTCATCGAGGATCAAGAGTGCCGGGTTGCATGCGAGCGCCATTGCGATCACCACCCGTTGCTGCATCCCGCCGGACAATTGATGAGGATAACTATCCATCACATGCTCGGGCGATGCGATGCGCACGCGCCGCAGCATCTCGAGCGAGCGCGCGAGCGCTTCCGAACGGTTCACGCCGGCCGCTTCGAATGCTTCGGACACCTGACGGCCGATCGTGAGAGACGGGTTCAGCGCGCGCGAAGGGTCTTGATAGACCATCGAA
>DASZGN010000087.1:0-4286 GCA_035938775.1 Trinickia sp. | reverse complement strand
TTGCGTCTCCCCGGTGGCAGAATCAATCGCCAAAAACGATTCAGATCCGGAGATGAAGCCATGGCAACGCAGATCCCAGGCGCGGGCGCGCTGATCGCGCCCCAAGACGGCCTTTCGTATGTGCGCGGTTCCACCGACATTGCGCTCTCCGAGGCGACGATCGGCCAGATGCTGTACGAAACGGCACAGCGCTTTCCCGATCGCCCCGCCGTTGTTGTCCGGGAGCAGGGCATTCGTTGGACCTGGCGCGAGTTTTCCGACGAGGTGGACGTGCTCGCCGCAGGGCTCTTATCGCTCGGCATTGCGGCCGGCGACAGGGTAGGGATCTGGTCGCCGAACCGCGTGGAGTGGCTGATGACGCAGTTCGCCACGGCTCGCATCGGCGCTGTGCTCGTCAACATCAATCCCGCCTACCGGCTAGTCGAGCTTGAATACGCGCTGAACAAATCGAGTTGCAAAGCGCTCGTCACGGCCGAGCGGTTCAAGACGTCAAAGTACGTCGAGATGCTTCAGGCGCTCGCACCCGAGTTGGATCAAGCGGCGCCCGGCGAGCTCCATGCGGCGCGCTTGCCGCATCTGCGCACGGTAATCCGGACGTGCGACACCGAAACGGCGGGCATGTTGTGCTTTTCGGACGTCGTCGAGCGGGGACGCGAAGCGCTGGAGAAGGCGCCTCAATCGCTCGATGCGATCAGCGCATCGTTGCGCGCCAATGACCCGATCAACATCCAATTCACGAGCGGCACGACGGGCAACCCGAAGGGCGCCACGCTCACGCACCGCAATGTCGTGAACAACGCCCGCTACATCGCGATGGCAATGCGTCTGACGGAAGCGGACAAGCTGTGCATTCCGGTGCCGCTTTATCACTGCTTCGGCATGGTGCTTGCCGTGCTCGCGTGCGTGTCGGTCGGCGCGACGATGGTGTTTCCGGGCGAGGCGTTCGACCCCGGTGCGACCCTCGCGGCAGTCGCGGAGGAACGCTGCACGGCACTGCATGGGGTGCCGACGATGTTCATCGCGGAGCTCGACCATCCGCAGTTCAACTCGTTCGATCTCTCGTCGCTGCGCACGGGCATCATGGCGGGCTCGCCGTGCCCGATCGAGACGATGAAGCGCGTCGTCTCGCGCATGCATCTGTCCGAGATCACGATCGCCTACGGCATGACCGAGACGAGCCCCGTTTCTTTCCAAAGCGGAACCGCCGACCCGCTCGACAAGCGCACCTGCACCGTCGGCCGCATTCAGCCGCATCTCGAGGCGAAAGTGGTCGATGCGATGGGCCAGACCGTACCGGTGGGCGAAACCGGCGAACTGTGGACGAAGGGCTATTCGGTGATGCGCGGCTATTGGGACGATGACGCGCGCACGAAGGAAGTGATTGTCGACGGCTGGATGCGCACGGGTGACCTCGCAACGATTGATGCCGAGGGGTACTGCAATATCGTCGGCCGCCTGAAGGACATGGTGATTCGAGGAGGCGAGAACATCTACCCGCGCGAGATCGAAGAGTTCCTGTTTCGTCACCCGAAGATCCAGAGCGTGCAGGTCTTCGGCGTGCCCGACGCGAAGTACGGCGAGGAAGTGTGTGCGTGGATCGTATTGCGCGCAGGAGAGCAGGCCACAGCGGAGGAAATCCAGCAGTTCTGTCAGGGCCAGATCGCGCACTACAAGGTGCCGCGTTACGTGCGGTTCGTCGACGAAATGCCGATGACCGTTACGGGCAAAATACAGAAGTTTGTGATGCGTGAACGGATGATGGACGAGCTGAACAGCACACCGCCGAAGGCGGGTTGAGCATTGTTCAGGAGTGCCAACTGACAGGCGAAAAAAAAGCGGGCCTGTAGCCCGCTAAAAACCACACGCTACGGGGTTAGCGCGAGGAGACCAATGAAGGAACCGACCACTGCTGCCAAACGCAGCGGCAACGGCTCCAACGGGGATACCCTGAAGGGATTCGTCCAATTGACGAAATTCTAACCGCATCCGCGTTGAAACCGTTGAAGGCATTGTGGGCGAATTACCGGGGTGGCGCGGTAACAAAGTGTTTCAGGTTGTAACGCCCGCCCGATAAGGCTTTCCGGGATTTTTTGCCAATGCCGAATTAAGTCGCAAGTCATTGTTTCCGATAAGAGCAGAAATAACGTTTCCAGCCAAAAACTCGAACCATGAATAAAGCATCGATTCAGTTGAACGGCTTTCATATGATGTAGTGTGGATAAAAGAGAGCAGCGGCCAACCGTCACCTTTTTTCGGAATAGGACTAGCAAACCGTGGCGTGCCACGCGTCGACTCTCGCCGCCCACCTTCCAATGGATTGATACGATGAATGAGCCTGTCGTTTTGCAACGCATCCTTGCGCGCGACCGCGTGATAGCGGTCGTGGGTTTGTCCAACAAACCGCATCGGCCAAGCCATTCGGTATCGGCGTACATGCAGGCGCATGGCTATCGGATCGTGCCCGTGAACCCGGCGTATGCGAACGACAGCGCGGGTGTGCTCGGCGAACGCTGCTATGCCTCGCTCACCGAAGCGGCTCGCGCACTCGCTGACGAGGGCACGCCGATCGACATGGTCAACGTATTTCGGCGTCCCGACCAAGTGCTGCCTGCGGCAGACGAGGCCATTGCGATCGGCGCGAAATCGCTGTGGCTCCAACTGGGGGTCATCAATGAAGAGGCGGCGGTGCGCGCCGCGGCGGCGGGGCTCGATGTCGCGATGGACGTCTGTGTGAAGGTCGAGCACGGGCGTTGGCTCGGCGCCACGCATCGCGTCAATGCGTCGGCACCGCGCGTGCCCGATTGAGCGAAAGGCATCACTGACACTTCGAAAGCGCAGCCGCCACGAGAAGCAGAACGCGCCTCGCTTATTTCAGCCACTTGTCCGAAATCGCCTGGAACTCGCCGGTCGAACGCGACAGATGCAGCCACTGATCGACATACTGCTGAAACGAAACGTCGTCCTTCGGCACCATGTACGCCTTTTCGCCGTACTGGAACGGCTTGTCGGGATGCACTGAGCACAGGCCCGGATTGAGCTTTTGCTGCAGCAGGGTCTCGGACGCGTCGGTCACCATCACGTCGGCCTTGCCGGCGAGGATCTGCTTGAAAATCGTTACGTTGTCCGGATAGATGGTCAGGTTCGCGTGCGGGAAGTACTGCTTCGCAAAGCGCTCGTTGGTACCGCCCGGGTTCACGATCACGCGGGTCGTTGGCCGGTCGATCTGCGCGATGCTCTGGTACTTGTCCACATCGGCACAACGCGCAATCGGCGCCTTGCCGTCGACCATGTATGGCTGCGTGAAGAAGACGCGCTTTTGACGCTCGAGCGTCGTCGATACACCGCCCACGGCGATGTCGCATTTCCCGATGAAGTCGTTCATCAGGTTTGGCCAAGTCGTCTTCACATACTCGGCCTTCACGCCCAGCGACTTCGCCAGCGATTCGGCCATGTCGATGTCGATGCCTTCGAACCCGCCGTCTTGCCGGTAGTACGAATACGGCTTGTAGTCGCCCGTCGTGCACACGCGCAGCGTGCCGCGCGCGATCACGGCGTCGAGGTGCGATGACGGGGAAGCGGGCGACACTTCAGAGGCGGTGGGAGCGGTGTTTTGGGCTTGTCCGAACGCGGCGCTGGCAGAACAGGCGAGGGCCAGGCCCGAGAGCCACGTGGATGCGATTCTTTTCATGAGGTCTCCTTATTCTCGTGGCGGGCTTATCGCGCAGACGATCATAGCTGTCGCAAAAATCGCGAGCGGCGCAATGCCGCGGCAAGCCTCGGCGGACGAGCGCTGTCCGGTAAAATGGCCGCTCCTTTCGCCTTTGCCTTTCGGGCGCACATACCGTGGCTTCTACCTTGCTGAACGACACCTTCTTGCGCGCGTTGCTGCGCGAGCCGACCGAGTACACGCCGGTCTGGCTCATGCGCCAGGCCGGCCGCTACCTGCCCGAGTACAACGCCACGCGCGCGCGCGCCGGCAGCTTTCTCGGCCTCGCGAAAAATCCCGACTACGCGACCGAGGTCACGCTTCAGCCGCTCGAGCGCTATCCGCTCGATGCCGCGATTCTCTTCTCCGACATCCTGACCGTTCCCGATGCGATGGGGCTCGGCCTTTCGTTTGCCGCCGGCGAAGGCCCGCGCTTTGCGCGGCCCGTGCGCGACGAGGCCGACGTCGCGCGGCTAGCGGTGCCCGATATCGGCGCGACGCTCGGCTACGTCACCGACGCCGTACGCGAAATCCGCCGCGCGCTGACCGACGGGCAGGGGCGGCAGCGCGTGCCGTTGAT
>DASZGN010000086.1:0-11418 GCA_035938775.1 Trinickia sp. | reverse complement strand
TCTTTCTCGGGTTCCTGAACGGCGTGAGCTTCTTCTGGACAACGCGGAACCTCGCGTTGCCGATGCTCTTCATCTGCGCGCTGCTGCTCGCGCTCTTTTACGCGCTCGATTGGTACTTCTACCACTGCCGCGACGAAGAGCGTAAGCCGATCCTCGATCCGACGCCCGACTCGCACGGCCTGTTGGGCATGGAAGGGAAGATCAACTTCGTGCTGCTTGCGCTTGTCGTTGCGCTCGTGCTGATGAGCGGCATCTGGAAGCCCGCCATTGAATTCGACGTGCTGGGCACCCACGTCGCGTTGCAAAACGCCGTGCGCGACGCCGCGCTCATCGTGCTCACGCTTGTATCGCTCGCTGTGACGCCGCGCTCGGCGCGCGCAGGCAATGCGTTCAACTGGGCGCCGATCGAAGAAGTTGCGAAGCTGTTCGCGGGCATCTTCGTGACGATCGCGCCTGTCATCATGATGTTGCGCGCGGGCTCGCAGGGCGCCTTCGCGCCGATGCTCTCGCTCGTCACGGACGCGCACGGCAAGCCGATCGACGCGATGTACTTCTGGGCGACGGGTATCCTCTCGTCGTTTCTCGACAATGCGCCAACCTACCTCGTCTTCTTCAACCTCGTCGGCGGCGATGCGCACAGGCTGATGACGACCGGCGCGACGACGCTTGCCGCCATCTCGGCGGGTGCGGTATTCATGGGCGCGAACAGCTACATCGGCAATGCGCCAAACTTTATGGTGAAGGCGATCGCCGAATCGCGCGGCGTGCGCATGCCGAGCTTCTTCGGTTACCTCGTCTGGGCGGCTGTCGTGCTGATACCGGTGTTCTTGCTGACCACGTGGCTGTTCTTCTGATTTGAGGGGACTCGCTATGCAGAAAGTTTTCGTCGCGCGCCCGATCTTTCCCGATGTCATCGAGCGACTCAAGCAGCACTTCGATGTCGACTGGAACGACGGTCCCGCGCTATCGCCCGAAGATCTGGCACGCCGGTTTGCCGACAAGGACGGCGCCCTCGTCGCCGGCGATCCGGTTGGCGCCGCCACGCTCGCGGCCGCGCCGCGCTTGCGCGTCGTCGCCAACATGGCGGTCGGCTACAACAACTTCGACATCGCCGCGTTCAACGCCGCCAATGTGCTCGCCACGAACACCCCCGATGTGCTGAACGAATCGACGGCCGATTTCGGCTGGGCGCTGATGATGGCGGCCGCGCGGCGCATCGCCGAAAGCGAGCGCTGGCTGCGCGCGGGGCAGTGGCGGGCCTGGCGTTATGACGGCTTTCTCGGCACCGATATCCATGGCTCGACGCTCGGCATCATCGGCTTGGGACGCATCGGGCAAGCGCTCGCGCGCCGGGCGCGCGGCTTCGGGATGCGGGTCGTCTATCACAATCGCTCACGCGTCGCGCCCGATATCGAAGCGGAGCTGAACGCGCAGTATCTGTCGAAGGAAGACTTGCTGCGGCAGGCCGATCATGTGGTGCTTGTCGTGCCGTACTCGGCGCAAACCCACCACACGATCGGCGCGGCCGAGCTGGCGCTGATGAAGCCGACGGCGACGCTCACGAACATTGCGCGCGGCGGGGTGGTCGACGACGCGGCGCTCGTCGATGCGCTGCGCGAGGGGCGCGTCGGCGCCGCGGGCCTGGACGTCTTCGAGGGCGAGCCGAATCTGCATCCGGGCCTGCTGACCGTGCCCAACGTCGTGCTGACGCCGCATATTGCGAGCGCGACCGAAGCAACGCGCCGCGCGATGGCCAATCTCGCCGCCGACAACCTGATCGCCGCGCTGGGCGTTGGACCGAGCGCGGGCCGGCCGCCGAATCCGATCAACCCCGAGGTGCTAGGAAAACCCCGCACATGACAACAATTCTGATAGCCGTCCTTGCCTTCGCCTTAGTGGTGCTCGCCGTCGCGCTAGCGATCGCGGTGAGAGGCACGGCGCGTGCGAACAATGGCGCCGCATTCATCGAGCTGGGTGTTCTCATCGAAACGGCCAGCGAGAAGCAGGCGCGCGCCTATGAGCGGCTCGAACGCGAGCTGCGCGCCGAGATAACGGAGACGGCTCGCTCATCGCGCGTGGAATTGGGCGGAGGCTTCGCGCAGTTTCAGCAGACGCTCGCCGCGCAATTGACGAGCGTGGCGACGGTGCAAAACCAGCAAATCAACGGCTTCGCGGCGCGGCTCGCGCAATTGAGCGAGACCAACGCGAAGCAACTGGATGCGATGCGCGAGAGCTTGCAGCGCCAGTCGCTCGAGGCGCGCGAGGAGCAGGGCGCGACGCTCAAGCGTTTTGGGGACACGCTCGCGCAGCAGCTCGCACAGCTCGTCGAAGCGAACGATCGCCGCTTCGCCGAAGTGCGTGCAACGCTCGAAGCGCGTTTGAAGGACATTGAAGCGAATAACGCGACGAAGCTCGAAGAAATGCGCCGAACCGTCGACGAAAAGCTGCACGCGACGCTCGAGCAGCGTCTGGGCGAATCGTTCAAGCTGGTGTCGGACCGTCTCGAGCAGGTGCATCGCGGGCTGGGGGAAATGCAGACGCTCGCGGCCGGGGTCGGCGACCTGAAGAAGGTGCTCACCAACGTGAAGACGCGCGGCACGTGGGGCGAAGTGCAGCTCGAGGCGCTGCTCGAGCAGATGCTGACGCCGGACCAATACGCGAAGAATGTGGCCACGGTGCCGAAGAGCGGCGAGCGCGTCGAGTTCGCGATCAAGCTCCCGGGCCGCCGCGAGAGCGGCAACGGCGAGGGGCAGGGGGTGCCGGTTTGGCTGCCGGTCGACGCGAAGTTCCCTCGCGAGGACTATGAACGGCTGATCGATGCTCAGGAGCGGGCTGATCCCGTGGCCGTCGAAGAGGCATCGCGCGCGCTCGAGGCGCGCGTGCGCAACGAGGCGCGCACGATCTCCGAAAAATACGTGGCACCGCCGCACACGACGGATTTCGCGCTGCTGTTTTTGCCCACCGAGGGGTTGTATGCGGAGGTGTTGCGCCGCCCCGGGCTGTCCGATCAACTGCAACGCGATTACCGCGTGACGATCGCCGGTCCGACGACGCTCACGGCTTTGCTCAATAGCCTGCAGATGGGTTTCCGGACGCTCGCGATCGAGAAGCGCTCGAGCGAGGTCTGGCAGGTGCTCGGGGCGGTCAAGACCGAGTTCGGCAAATTCGGCGATGTGCTGGCGAAGACAAAGTCGCAGCTGGAGACAGTGACGCGCTCGATCGAAGCGGCGGAACGCAGAACGCGCGTGATGAGCACCAAGCTGCGTACGGTGGAAGCGCTACCGGGCGAGGAGGCTGAGGGGTTGCTTGGCGACGCGTACGCAAGCGTTCAGGAACCGGAGGCGGAAGCCTGATACCCGGCGGTGCGGCGCCACGGATGGGGGCGGTGTTGGCTTAGCCGCCTCGTGGTGTGAGCTTTCGCGTGCCCGCAGCCGATTCCCGCCTCGAGCCTTTCCTGCTTCAAGTCCTTCGAGCCTTGTCGGCGAGCCGGGCGAGCGCGTCGTCGGTGATCCTGACGATGCGCCAATCGGGCATGACGGTCGCGCCCATCTTCGTATAGAAATCGATGGCGGGCTGATTCCAGTCGAGCACCGACCATTCGAAGCGGCCGCAACGGCGTTCAACGGCGATTGCGGCCACCCGGCGCAAGAGCGCGGTGCCGAGGCCGCAGCCGCGCAGCGCGGGCTGCACGTAGAGGTCTTCGAGATAAAGACCGCGCCGGCTGAGGAATGTCGAAAAATTGTGGAAGAAGAGCGCATAGCCGACGATGCGGCCGTCGCGCTCGGCCACCAGGGCCTCCGCAGCGGGGCGCGCGCCGAAGAGCGCCTCGTGCAGGCTCTCTTCGGTAGCGACAAACAGATGGGTGAGCTTTTCGAATTCCGCCAGCTCGCGCATCAGCGCGAGCAGGGCACCGATGTCGGCAGGCGCCGCGGGGCGGATGACGTCGCTCATCAGGCTTCTTCCGGCACGTCCGACAGCACGATTTCGATGCCGCCAAAACGCGCCGCTACCCAGTTGTAGGCATGGCAGGCAATCCACAGCAGCACGAAGCCGAGGATCGCGTTCAAGAACAGCGCGCTGAAAATCGTGCTTAATTCGACCGAACCATAGCGGAAGAACGCCACGACGGCGAACGCAAGCACGATCGGCACGCTGAATGTCAGGTAGATGAGGATGAGCGCCTTGGCGGTCTGTCCCGGCGCGATCGACAAGATTTGCTTTTTCATTGCGTATTGGCCTGTAAAAGACGATGTCCTTGGAAACTGGTGTTCGGATCAAATCAGATAAGCCCTTCGAAGGGCAGAATCTCGACGCGCGTGCCTGCGTCGACATCGGTTTCGTCGTGCGCGAGCACGATAAAGCAATTTGCCTCGCTCATGGAGCTCAGGACGCCCGAGCCTTGCGACCGTGTTGGCGCGACGCGCCAGGTGCCGTCGGCGTCGCGTGTCGCGATGCCGCGCAGATATTCGGTGCGGCCCGGGCGCTTTTTGATCGGCTTATCGCACACGGCCGCGAATTGCAGCGGCGGCGGCACTAGCGCGCCCGACATCAGCAACAGTGCCTCGCGCACGAATTGGTAGAACGTGACCATGACCGCGACCGGGTTGCCGGGCAGACCGAAGAAGAGCGCCGGGCGCTCGCCGCCTTCACGGGTACCCGACGGCCAGATTCGGCCGAAGGCGAGCGGGCGGCCGGGGCGCATCGCAAGCTGCCAGAACGCGACATCCCCAAGCGATTGCAGCATGCGCCGCGTGAAGTCGGCTTCGCCGACCGACACGCCGCCCGAGCTCAGCACCACATCCGCGCTTTGCGCCGCCGAGCGCAGCGCCGCCTCGAGCGCGGCCGGCTCGTCGCGCACGACGCCAAGATCCAGCGCCTCGACGTTCAGCCGCGCGAGCATCGCGAAAAGCGTGTAGCGGTTGCTGTCATAGACACAGCCGGCCTCGAGCGGCTCGCCAAGCGAGCGAAGCTCGTCGCCGGTCGAAAAGAACGCGACGCGCAGCCGTCGACGCACGGCGATCTCGCCCATGCCGAGCGACGCGACGAGCCCAAGGTCCGACGCCCGCAGGATCCGCCCTGCGGCGAGCGCAGTGCGCCCGCGCGCGAGGTCTTCGCCTGCGCGCCGGCGGTTGGCACCCGGTGCGAGGCTTCGCGCGTCGAATGCGATGCGCTTGCCGTTATCGGAGAGCGTCACGAATTCCTGCGGCACGACGGTGTCGCAGCCACGGGGCATGGGCGCGCCCGTCATGATGCGCACGCATTGGCCTTGCCCGAGCGGCTGCTCGAATGGATGACCGGCGCGAGCTTCGCCTGCCAGCTCGAGCGATAGCGCCGGCGCATTCGCGGCGGCGGCTTGTGCGAGGAGGGCGCCGTCGAACGCGTAGCCGTCCATGGCGGCGTTGTCGTGGGCGGGCACGTCGATCGGCGAGACGATGTCGTGCGCCAGCACGCGGTCAAGCGCCGCGCGCAGCGCGACGCGCTCGACCGTAGCGACGCGCTCGACCGTGGCGGCGCGCTCGGCCCAGCGGCGCACGATCGACTGCGCGGTTGCAACAGGCAGCGCGTTGGCATCGTGCGGGGCGAGGCAGCTCGAAATGTCGTTGGGAATGGTCATCGGTGATGGGAGACCGCGCACGAAGGCGAAAATCGGGGCGGCGTCACGCGAAAGCACGGCGGTGCGCGCGCGAATGGCTCGCAAATCCTGCGCTCTTCGCGCGAACGCGTCATGTTCGCTCGAGCGCGGCGAGCTCCTGCAAAGTGTTGGCATTGTAAAACGCGTGCTCGTCGGCAAACGGCACTTCGATGCTCATGTGGCGCGCGCACCACGTGCGTACCTTGCGCTCGCCTGCGTCCAGAAAGGCGGCGAGATCGTCGGCAAGCGAGGCCCGCACGAGCGCGAATACCGGATGCGGCGACGCGCGGCCTTGGGCATCGACCGTGGTGGCGATTGCGATATCGGCTCGCGAGGCCTTGAGCGCGGTGACAAGGCGCTCAGCCAGATCGACGGGGAAATTCGGCGCATCGCAGGGCACGCTCAGCACAAGCTCCGTGCGCGCCGCGTGCAGCCCCGCGAGCAGACCGGCAAGCGGCCCGGCGAACTCGCCCGTTGCGTCCGACACCACGCTTGCGCGAAACGGTGCGCCGAGCGCCGTATAGACATCGAGATGGCGGTTTGCGCTGATGAGCAGCGCACCTACTTGCGGTGCGAGGCGCCGGGCGGCATTGAGCGCGAGCGCCTCGCCGCGCAGCGGCTGCAGCCCTTTGTCGAGGCCCCCCATGCGCGTGCCGCGACCGCCCGCGAGGACGAGGCCCGTGATCCGCGACATCGTTGCGGCATCCATGGCGGCGCGCAGTGCGTTACCCACCGATGTACGACATCTCGACGCGCGCCGCGCTGCTTTCGTGCGCCGCAGCGCTCGCACTGCCGCGCAGCTGCGAATAGCGGTCCTCGCGCGCGTGCCAGATGCGGGCAATGGCCGTCGCGATGTCGGCATCGGGGGCGCCGTTGCGCAGCAAAGCGCGCAGATCGTGCCCGGACGACGCGAACAGGCACAAGTACAGCTTGCCCTCGGTCGACAGCCGCGCGCGAGTGCAGTCGCCGCAAAACGCGCGCGTGACACTCGAAATGACGCCGATCTCGCCGCTGCCGTCGGTATAGCCCCAGCGCTGTGCGGTTTCCGCCGCGCTATGGGCCTCGAGCGGCGCGAGCGGAAAGTGCTCGGCGATGCGCTCGATCACTTCGGCCGACGGCAGCACTTCGGCCATGTTCCAGCCGTTGGACGTGCCGACGTCCATATATTCGATGAAACGCAGCACGATGCCGGAGCCCTTGAAGTGGCGGGCCATCGGCACGATTTCGGCGTCGTTCGTGCCGCGCTTGACGACCATGTTCACCTTGATGGGACCGAGGCCAGCCGCGTGCGCTGCCGCGATGCCGTCGAGCACGGACGCAGCCGAGAAGTCCGCGTCGTTCATGCGCTTGAAAAGGGCGTCGTCGAGGGCGTCGAGGCTCACCGTGACGCGTGAAAGCCCCGCGTCCTTCAGCGAGCGCGCTTTGCGCGCGAGGAGGGAGCCGTTCGTCGTCAGCGTCAGATCGAGCGGACGGCCGCTGGGCGTTTCAATGCGCGCGAGCCGTTCGATAAGCCATTCGATGTCCTTGCGCAGGAGCGGCTCGCCGCCTGTGAGCCGGATCTTCTCGACGCCGTGCGCGACGAAGACCCGCGCAAGGCGCTCGATTTCTTCGAACGTGAGCAGCGCGCTGTGCGGCAAGAACGGGTAGTCCTTGTCGAAGACCGCGCGCGGCATGCAGTAGACGCAGCGGAAATTGCAGCGGTCCGTCACCGAAATGCGCAAATCTCGAAGCGGCCGCGCGAGGGCATCCGCCAGTATCCCTCGCGGCGCGAGCGGGGCGCCGGCGATATCGGGGACGGTGCTGATATCGGTAACGGAGATGATTCGACGGGAGGACATGGGAGCGTGAAAGCGGTTCCAAACCATTCTAGCGGAATGGCTCCGACTTCGCCGAGGACCGACCCGACGCGCGGCAGGCGAGCAACGCCCTTGCTGAGCGTTTAGGACTTACGCCACGAGAGGCAAAAAGATGAACAAGACGATGCGGGTGCGCTACAAGCTCGAATTCGGCTGGAAGCGGTTCGGTTAGTCAAGGGCGGCCAAGCATGCGGCGGTGGGCGCGGCGCGTCACTGCGCAGTTGAGTTCCAACTGGGTTAAGGCTGAGCACGACGCACGAACGCTACGGCGTACTTCGCGAAGGATTCGACGTGAAATAGACCTTTATCGAACGAACGAAATTGCGGTCATTGGCCGATTTCGGTGTTATATCAGGTGCTTGAACTGCACGGTCGGCACTTTGCGACGTGCCGTGCGGCAATGGACAAAATCGTCGACAGGCTTGGCTTGTGCCATGCCCGTGGGCTGCATTCAACATCGAACTAGTCAGCCCCATGACGTTCGAGAAGAACTGGGTTGCCGCTCAGCAAGGGCAAGCGGCTTGATTTCATCAGCTTTGGGATTCGACCAGGGTAAGGTCGGTTGGCTGTTTCATTGCTCCCAGGGCCCCAAAACTCAAAACCCCACGTTTCGAAAAACGTGGGGTTCGTCAGCAGTCCGAGCCCGCCTGCGCTTCAAAAGGCGGGCTTCTCGCACTTCGCGCGGCGGCGAAACGCTTGCAAAGGCGTTAATCCTTGTGCGTTTGCGTTTCGACTTGCACCATCGGCGTTGCGTCGCCGGGCTGCAACGGCTTGCGCTCACGCGGTGCACGTACCGGTTTCGCCACCTGTGCCGTGGCTTCCTGAGCGGCGCGCAGTTTGTCGGCGTCCGTGTTCACCCAGACGAGGCCGGCCGATTCCAGCATTGGCTGCAAGTCGACGCTCGACGGGCCGTCCGCACGCTTTGTCGGCACCGGCTCCGCTGCGGCAACCGCTGCTGTCGGAGCAGGCTCGACTTGCGTCGGTTGCCACTGTTGCGTCGTTTGCATCGGTTGCGCGACTGCCGCGAGCGTTTCGGCGGCTGGGACGGCCGCGCTCACCGCGACGGGTTCGACAGCGGGCACCGGCGCGGGCTCGGCGGCAATTGCCGGCGCCGACGGAGCGACGGCAGGTGCGACGACTGGCGCGGCTGCCGCAGGCTCGGGTGCGGCCACGACAGGCGTTGCGGCTTCGGCATGATCCGCGGCAGCGGGGGCCGTTGGAGCAGCGGGGGCGGTCGCATGAGCCGGAGCGGTCTCGGTAGCCGGAGCGGACGCCGTAGCCTGAGCCGGAGCCGCTTCAACCTCCGCCAGCGGCGCGGCGACGGGCGCTTCCATCGGCACGGGGCTGACGACAACCTGGCTGTGAGCAGCGGCGCTTTCTTCATGCTGCACGCCCGGTTCGGCCGGCTGGGCCTGCGCTTGCTGCGGCGCGGCGGCAACGGCGGCTACAGCGCCATCGGCTACAGCGCCTTCGTCTGCAACGCCTTCGTCCCCCTGCGCGGCGACATTCACGCCTTCTTCCTCACGCTCGCGACGACCGCCACGGCGGCCACGGCGGCGACGGCGGCGCTCTTCGCCATCGCGTGCGACGGTTTCCTGCTCGGGTGTGGCAACGCCTTCGCTGACGGCAGCCGCGAGCGGCGCCACGCCGATGGCCGGCTGGGCCCCAGTGAGCGCTGCCGAATCGGCTGCGGTGTCGAGTGCCGCTTCAGCTTGCTGCTTGCGGCGCTCGGGACGCTCCGGCCGCTCGCCACGTTCGGACCGTTCCGCACGCTCGGGCCGTTCCATGCGCTCCGGCCGTTCCGCACGCTCCGCACGTTCACGCCGTTCGCCGCGTTCCGGGCGCTCTGCGCGCTCCGCACGTTCGCCGCGCGGCGCGACCTCGGCCGCTTCCATGCGCTCGGCGCGTTCCTGAGCGCGTTCGCGGCCTTCGCCACGTGCTTCACGGCCTTCAGCACGGGCATCGCGTCCTTCGCGCTGCTCGCGAGCCCCGCGTGCTTCGCGTCCTTCGCGCTGCTGCTCGTCGCGACGTTGCGACGGTTGCGGTGCCGTACGGCTGCCGATCGCCGCTTCGCCACGCGCCGCGCCTTCGCGTGCGGTCGTGCCGCCGCGGCGGTTGCGGTTGCGCTCGCCACGTTCGCCGCGCTCACGCTGCTGGCGCGCGGGTTGCGCGGGTTCGGGCACGATCACCGAAGCGGCAGGCTGCGGGCTGAAGAGGCGCTTCAGCCACGCGAAGAATCCGCCGCCTGTGCCCGCTGCCGCGACCGGCGCGGCCTGCGCCGGCGCGGCTTGCGGCCGGACAGGCGCACTTGGCGCGGGCTTCTCGGGCGTGATGCCCTTGACGGCCGCTTCCTGCTTCGGCTTCACTTCCTCGGCCCGCTTGCTGTAGCCGGTTTCCGACTCGAGCTCGCGCGCCGCTTCCTCGGCCATCTTCCACGAGGCGCGCGGCTCGTCGAGGCGCGCATCGTCGTGGCGCAGACGCTCGAGCTTGTAATGGGGCGTATCGAGATGCTTGTTCGGGATCAGGACGACGTTGACCTTGAAGCGCGACTCGATCTTGTTGATTTCCTGACGCTTTTCGTTCAGGAGGAAAGCGGTGACTTCGACCGGCACCTGGCAATGGATCGCCGCGGTGTTTTCCTTCATCGCCTCTTCCTGAATGATCCGCAGCACTTGCAGCGCGGACGATTCGGTATCGCGGATATGGCCTGTGCCGTTGCAGCGCGGGCACGTGACGTGGCTGCCTTCGGAGAGCGCCGGGCGCAGGCGCTGACGCGAGAGCTCCATCAGGCCGAAGCGCGAGATTTTGCCCATCTGGACGCGGGCACGGTCGTGCTTGAGCGCGTCCTTCAGACGCTGCTCGACTTCACGCTGGCTCTTGGCCGACTCCATGTCGATGAAGTCGATCACGATGAGCCCGCCCAGATCGCGCAGACGCAGCTGGCGGGCGACTTCGTCGGCCGCTTCGAGGTTCGTGCGCGTGGCCGTTTCCTCGATGTCGGCGCCCTTCGTCGCGCGCGCCGAGTTCACGTCGATGGCGACGAGCGCCTCGGTGTGATCGATGACGATCGCGCCGCCCGACGGCAGCGGCACCGTGCGCGAGTAGGCGGTTTCGATCTGGTGCTCGATCTGGAAGCGCGAAAAGAGCGGCACGTCGTCGTGATAGCGCTTCACCTTGCCGACGTTGTCGGGCATCACGATGTCCATGAAGGCGCGCGCCTGGTCATGGATTTCCGTGGTGTCGATGAGGATTTCGCCGATGTCGGGCTGGAAGTAGTCGCGAATCGCGCGGATGACGAGGCTCGATTCGAGATAGATCAGCATCGGCTGGCCGGTCTGCCCGCTTTGCGAGGCCGCCTCGATCGCGCGCCAGAGCTGCATCAGGTAGTTGAGGTCCCACTGAAGCTCTTCGGCGTTGCGGCCGATGCCCGCCGTGCGCGCGATGATGCTCATGCCCTCAGGCAGTTGCAACTGCGCCATGGTTTCGCGCAGCTCCTGGCGGTCGTCGCCTTCGATTCTGCGCGAGACGCCGCCGCCGCGCGGGTTGTTCGGCATCAGGACGAGATAGCGGCCGGCGAGCGAAATGAACGTCGTGAGCGCCGCGCCCTTGTTGCCGCGCTCTTCCTTCTCGACCTGGACGATCAGCTCCTGGCCTTCGCGCAGCGCATCCTGAATGCGCGCGGAGCGCATGTCGACCCCGTCCCTGAAGTACTGGCGGGCCACTTCCTTGAACGGCAGAAAACCGTGGCGGTCTTCCCCGTAGTTGACGAAGCACGCTTCGAGCGATGGCTCGATGCGCGTCACGATTCCCTTGTAGATGTTGCCTTTGCGCTGCTCGCGCCCGGCGGTTTCGATGTCGATGTCGATGAGTTTTTGCCCATCGACGATGGCGACGCGCAATTCTTCCTGCTGCGTCGCATTGAACAGCATG
>DASZGN010000085.1:0-14498 GCA_035938775.1 Trinickia sp. | reverse complement strand
CCCATGACAACAAAAATTCAAAGATCGTCGCTGCCCATGCGGGCATATTTCTGGCTCGTCCTTGTTGCCGCACTCGCGGGATGCGCCGCGCCGCCCGCCACCACCGTTCCGCAGACGGACGCGAGCGGCTGGACCAAGGATGAAGTCGTGGATTCCTACATATTCGGCTATCCGCTCGTATTGATGACCATGGCGCACGCCGCCGCGAACGATGGGCATGGGGCCGTCGACAACACCCTGCGCCACGCCGTCCCGCCGGGCGGGCCGGGTATGAGCGCACAGCGCACCCCCGACGTCGATACGGTCCACTCCACCGCGTGGCTCGACCTGGCAGCGGAACCGGTCGTGCTCGCGCTTCCGGACGCACACGGCCGCTACCTGAATGCGCGCGTGCTCGATATGTGGACAAACGCGGTGTGGTCGACCGCCCCACTAGTCGACAGCCGCAACGCCAGGATGAAGGCGCGCACGATCGCGTTCGTGCCGCGGGGCTGGGCGGGCACGCTGCCACCGGGCATCGAGCGAGTCGACGCGCCGGCCAAGCGCTTGTGGTTGTCCGTGCGCATCGGAATGAACAGCGCGCGCGAGCTGGAGGGGGCGAGGCGGCTGCAACGCGCGATACGTCTGGCACCGCTTGCGGCCTGGCTCGCCGACGAGCAGCAAGCGCGCGACACGCGCGGCAAGCAAGCCAAGCGCACCAAACAGGACGCGCCTGCCGAGGCGCGCGCGCTCGACGATGACACCCCGTCGGCCTACGCCTGTACGCCCGGCGCGCAAGTTGCGGCGGTCGCGGCGCTCGACGCCAAGACGTTCTTCAGTCGGCTCGCCGCTGCGTTGCCCGACAACCCGCCGGTGCCGCCCGATGCGCACGCGCTCGGAATTCTCGCCGACATCGGTGTCAAACCGGGCGAGCCGGCGCATCTGCCCGAGCGTGCGGCCAGTGCGGTCGCGGCGGGCGTCGCCGAAGCGCGTGCGCGCATCGCCACGCCGCCCGTGAACGCGCTGTCCGCCAACGGCTGGTTCTGGCTCGGCGATGACGTTGGTTACTACGAAGACGACTACACCCTGCGGGCCTTCGCCGCTGCGACGCGGACCGGCATCGGCACGAGGAACGACGAACTGCGTCCGACGACGAAAGTCGACAGCGAAGGTCAGGCGCTCGACGGCGCAACCCGCTACCTCCTGCACTTCGAGGCAAAGGCGTTACCGCCCGCGCGTGCGTTCTGGTCGATTACGGCCTACACCGCCGACGGTGCGCTAGCAGGCACCCTCGCGCCGCGTCGCTCGATCGTGTGGCGCGACGGTCTGCCCCGCAACCGCGACGGCTCGCTCGACATCTGGGTGTCGTCGGCGAATCCGGGCCGCGCCAATGAGACGAACTGGCTGGCGGCGCCGAGCGGACCGTTCGAGCTCGTCATGCGTCTTTACTCGCCACAGCCGCAGGCGACCGACGGCAGCTGGCAGCCGCCCGCGCTCGTGCGCCGGTAGGGAAATCGAGCCATGACAAGCGAACCGAAAGCCGTTGCCGGGACCGGGATGCGCGGCCTGCGCAGGCTGCGCGAGGCGGCGCAATCGCGCCGCACGCGGCGGGTTGCGATCGGGGTGCTCGTGTTTCTCGCGCTTTTCGGGCTTGTCGGGTTTTTTGCCGCGCCGCCGCTTATTCGCCATGTCGCGGAGCGGCAACTGAGCGAGACGCTCGAGCGGCCGGCTAGCATCGAACGTGTCGCGCTCAATCCTTACACGCTGCGGCTCCAGGCCGATCGCGTCCATCTCGGCGAGCGCGGCGGCGCGGGCGGTTTCGTCGACATCGAGCGTCTCGTCGTGCGGCTCTCGTGGACATCGCTCTTTCACCTCGCACCGATCGTCGACGAAGTGAAGGTCGATTCGCCGCGTGTCACGGTCGTGCGCTACGACGCCCAGCACTTCAATTTCAGCGATCTCGTCGAGAAGTTTTCGGCACCGTCGCCGAAGCCGAAGGCGAAGCCGGCGCTCTTTTCCGTATCGAACATCGCCGTGGAAAACGGCCGCATCGACTTCGACGACCGTTTGCTCGGCGTGCGGCACGTCGTCGATCAGCTCTCGCTCGGCGTACCGTTCATCGCCACGCTGCCGTCGAAGACCGACATCTTCGTCGATCCGCGTTTTGCGGCGCGCATCGACGGCAGCCCGGTTGCGATCGGCGGCAAGACGAAGCCGTTCGCCGCCTCGCGCGAATCGGAAGTCTTGCTGAAGTTCGATGACCTCGACGTGCCGCGCCTATTGTCCTACGCACCGAAAAAGCTGCCCGTGACGGTGCAAAGCGGCAAGCTCGCGGGCGACTTGAAGCTGCACTTCCTGATGACTGGCGAGGTGCCGGCGCTGACGGTGACGGGCACCACGGATCTGGCCGATGCGCGGATCGTCGACGAGCACGGTGCGCCGCTCGTTGCCGCGCGTGCGCTGCACGTGGCGGCGGCGACGCTCGAGCCGCTCAAGGGCGTCTTCCATTTCGACGAGATTCGCCTGGATCAGCCGACGGTGCGCGTGGCGCGTGAGCGCTCGGGCGCATTGAGTGTCCAGAGCCTTTTCGCTCCGTCGCCGGCCGCGGCGGCGAACGCCGCGAGCGCGGCGGTAGCGGAAGCGGCGTCGGCCGCATCCGCCGTGGGCGAGGCGGCGGGCGGTCAGGCGCAGCAGCCGCCGCTCGATTTGTCGATCAGGCATTTCGCGCTGAACGACGGTGCCGTGAGCCTCGCGGACCGGGTGCCTGCACGGCCGGTTGCGCTCGATCTCCAGCATTTGACGGCTTCGCTCGACGATTTTTCGACGCTCGCCGCGACGCCCGCGCGCTACACGGTGCACACGGCGCTCGGGCAGGGCGGCACGCTCGCGGCGACGGGTACGTTCGGCTTCGCGAAGAAGACGGCCGACTCGAAGCTCACCGCCGACGCGCTGCCGCTTACCGTCGCGCAACCGTATCTGGACAACGCGATAGCCGCGCGCATTACGGACGGCAAGCTCGACGCGCAACTCGCGGTAAGCGCCGATTGGTCGAAGACGCCGGCGAACGTGCGCGTCGGCGAGGGTGAGCTGACGTTGAACTCGCTCAAGGTGAGCGCCGCGGGCAATGCCGGCGAAGCGCAAGGTGCGGTGAAAGCGGTGAAAGCGGCAAATGCGGCGAGCGGCGCCGCGCCGGCGATCGCCCTCGCGCAAGGGCGGGTGGTCATCAAGCGGGTCGATGCGGCCGCGCGCGTGGCCGAAATTTCGAGCGTCGAGGCAACCGGCCTCGCCGTGAATGCGACGCGCGCGAAGGACGGACGCATCGACTTGGCCGCGCTGGCCGGTCCGCCGCAAAGTGCGGCGCCCGTCGGCACGCAGACTCGGCAAGCGCAGGCTTCGGGGCGCCGCAACGGCGGGTCGCGTGCAAGCGCACAGCCTGCCTCGTCGGTTCAAGCGCAATCGGCCTGGCACTACTCGATCGACGAACTGAACCTGAAGGATGCATCGGCTGACATCGTCGACAACAGCCCGGCGCGCCCCGCGACGTTTCACATCGCACCGGTGCAGCTCAACGTGCGCAATCTCAGCGACGACCTGAGCCGCGCGCTGCCTGTCAAGCTCGAAGCCACTTTGAACGGAAAAGGCGCGCTCGATGTCACGGGCGATGTCACGCCAAGCCCGCTTGGCGGCTCACTGAACTTGACCGCGAATCGGCTCGACGCGGCCGCCGTCGAACCGTACTTCGGCGACAAGCTGCGCGCCTCGCTCGCGAGCGCGTTTTTGAACGCCCGCGGCGACCTGAAGCTCGCCACAGGGAAGAGCGGCGCGATAAGCGCGTCGTATCGCGGCGGCCTGGCACTCGTCGATTTGCGGATGCTCGATCGCGTCACATCGACGCCGCTCGCCGGCTGGAGCTCGCTGCTCGTTGCCCGGATGAACGCTCGCTATGACGAGCGCGGCGCCGATATCGACATCGGCCGCGTCACATTCACCCATTTCTTCGCACGCGTGCTGCTCAATGCGCAGGGCAAGCTCAACCTGAACGATGTGCTTGCCGGGGAGAGCGCCGCATCGGCGCCAAATGCGGCATCGGCTGCGCAAGCCAACGCATCGAGCAGCGTCGCGGCGGCTGCGCCCACGGCGCCTTCGCCCAATGCGCCATCGCGCCCGCTGAAGCTGCGCATCGGCGAGGTGGTCTTGCAGCAAGGCAAGATCAACTACACGGACAACTTCATCAAGCCGAACTACAGCGCCAACCTCGTCGACATCACCGGCACGATCGGCACCATGGGCACCGACACGACGACGCCCGCGCCTGTCGATGTCAGCGCGAGTCTCGCCGCCAACGGTCCGATTGCGATTCGCGGCACGGTGAACCCGCTCGCGCATAAGCCGTCGCTCGACTTGAGCGCGAGTGCGCACGATATCCAGCTCACGAACCTCTCGCCGTACTCGATGAAATACGCGGGCTACCCGATCACGAAAGGCAAGCTCAACGTCGACTTGCACTACAAGCTCGAAAACGATGTGCTTGGCGCGGACAACCACATATTCATCTCGCAGCTCGCCTTCGGCGATCATGTGCAAAACGATACGGCGACGAAGCTGCCCGTGCGGCTCGCCATTTCGCTGCTCAAGAATTCACGCGGCGAGATCGACGTGAACATTCCGGTGTCGGGGTCGCTCTCGAATCCGCAGTTCAGCTTGGGCCAAGTCATCTGGAGCGCGGTCGCCCATCTGATCGAGAAGGCTGTGACGGCGCCGTTCTCGCTGCTCGCGAACGCGTTCGGCGGCAAAGACGCGAATGCCGCCGAGCAGTTGCGCTATGTCGTCTTCTCGCCGGGCTCGGCGGCACTCACCGATGATGCGCGCTCGAGAATCGATACCCTCACGAAGCTCTTGGCCGAGAAGCCCGAAGTCAAGGTTGGCCTTTCCGGGCGCGCCGACCCCGCGATCGACGTGCCGGCACTGCGTCTCGCGCATGTCGACGAGCTCGTGAAACAGGAGAAGGCGAAGGCACTCAAGGACCGTGGCCAGAACGCCGACCCGTCGACGGTGACGGTCGATGCGAGCGAGTACAGCGAGTATCTGGCGAAGGCGTACAAGGATGCCGACTTCAAGAAGCTGCGCAACTTCGTCGGCTTGACGAAGAGCTTGCCCGACGACGATATGAAGCGCGCGCTTGCCGAACACGCGCAGATCGGCGAGGCGGAGCTGCGTGAGCTTGCGCAAAAGCGCGCCGAGAGCGTGCGCCAGCAGCTTGTTGCGAAGATCGACCCGAGCCGCGTCCCGATCGACGCGCCGAAGCTCGACGCCACGGACATCAAAGCCAGCGAACCCGCCACGCGCGTCGATTTGCAACTGCAATGACGGCGCGAGCGCGGCCGGCCGTGCTTTTTACGGACGCGCTCCGTGACTCATCCTTCCGCGGTGTGGGAAAACACTGACACGGCACCGCCAACGGCTGACAAGAATTACAGGGCTTGCCGATTTGCTCAGGGTAAGTTCTGACCAATACTTCTCTCGCAAGCAAATCGCCACATTCCGGGATGCGACGGCATTCGCGACGGTCGTCAGAAAGGACACGCCATGAGCTGCTCCGAAATACTGAACTCGATTCGGGAAATCAATCTGTCGTACCTCATGCTCGCACAGCGGATGCTTCGCGACGATCGCGCGGCGGGCATGTTTCGGTTGGGGTTGTCGGGGCAGCTGGCCGATCTCTTGTCGGCGCTCACCCCTGCCCAGAGCATCAAGCTCGCGGCATCCGGGAACCTTCTGTGTTTCTTCCGCTTGAACGACCGCGCCATGCTGGCGGCGCTCGCCGCGCCCGTGAAGGAGAGGGACCTTACCCGCACCCATGCGGCCCTTCTCCTCGCCAGCCAGCCGGCCAGCCAGTTCGCTTGAGGGGAGCGCGCCATGTCGAGGACGAGCGTCATCGAAGATGCGCGGGAAGTGACTCACGCGGTAGCGTTGATCGAGCTCGGCGCGCGTATGCAGGTGCTCGAGAGCGAGCTCACGATGTCGCGCGAAAGACTGATCCGTCTCTACCGCGAGGTAAAGACCGTGTCGCCGACCAAAGGCATGCTGCCGTCCTCGGTCGACTGGTACATGACGTGGCAGGCCAACATCCATGCCTCGCTCTTCTATAACACCTACGCGTTTTTAAAAAACGAAGCATGCTGCTCGCATATCGAAGCGTTGATCAAGGGGTACCGTCTCTACCGCGAACACTGCGCGCAAAACGGCCTCGAGGAACAGCTTGACCTGACGCGCGCCTGGACACTCGTGCGTTTTTTCAATGGCGGCCTGCTGCAGCTCACTCAATGTTGCCGCTGCGCCGGCAAGTTCGTGGAGCACAAGTACGAGCTGCCGCGCGTCAAGGCGTGCGCGATCTGCCAGCCGCCATCCCGCGCAGGCAAGAAAGCGCGAAGCGCGCCGCTCGGGCAAACGCCTCTTGCCGGCGCGCAAGCGGAAAACCGCGTCGTCACTTGAATGGCACGCTTGCTCTGCGGTTGCCCATGCGCGTTCGGTTCGGTGACCACCGATTGATTTCGCAAAAACATGCAGTAAAGAAGGAAGAACGAAGAACGAAGAACGCGCTGCTGGGCGCACGAACGTCGACCGGGGGACATGGATGGAAAGTGCAACGGAAATGCTGGGCAAAGACGATGTGCCGATCGGAACACCGCTTGCGTGGTCCTTGCTCGATAGAGATGGCACGCTCCTTCTCGAGCGTGGCGCGACGCTAACCTCGCACGACGAGCGCGCATTTCTCTTCGAACATTTCCGTCCGTCGCGTGGCGACTTGCCGCTTGCGCACGCGAGCGATGCCCCGTCGCCCTCGTCCTCCCACGCGAACGCGTTCACTTTGGCCGACATGGATTTGGCGAGCGGCATGGCGATCGGCTTGCGGCCTCGGCTGTCGGGCGGTCAATCGGTCCGCTCGGGCCGGCTCATCGGTGTCGCGCCGAATCGTGCGCTTTTTGTGGCGTGGTCGACGACGCGCCCGCCTGTCGAGTTGGCGCGCGGCGAGCAGGTGGAACTCGTCTCGGTTTCGCGGCAAGCGGTTTTCTGGTGCGTTTGCACGGTCGAGGCGGTGTGCAACGACACGCTCGACTACCTTGTTCTGTCGGAGCCGGGAAATATCCGGCGTTTGCGCATGCGCGGCGCCGTCCGCGCGAGGGTTCACATTCCCGTGCGTTACGAGCGGCAGTCGCGGGAGCAGGGTGAATGCGACGGCCTCTCGCTCGCGCGTGATCTCAGCACACAAGGCATGTCCCTTGCCGCGCCCGCCCCGCTGGGGCCGGTGGGCGGCACCGTGCACGTGGCGTTTCGGCTCACGACGAACGAACTCGACGTCGAGTTGCGATTGCATGCCGTGATCCGATCGGTGAAGGGCGATGCGTCCGGAACAAGCACGATGCACGGCCTCGAATTCAAGGGGCTGCAAGCATCGGAACACTTGGCGTTGAAAGCGTTCGTGCTCGAGCGCGCTTATGCATCGACTGAGGCGCTTCAGCCGTTAGCGTTATAACGGGCGAGCTTTTTGACACTGCGAACCAACGCACGACGATGGAATAACCATACCGGTCCATACGCCACTTCCTCGCGCGAACATCGAACTGCTAAACTGCCGTCCTATCATTCCGACCGACACACGAAAGGAGGCGTCCATGGTAACGACAACGCTGACAGCCGTTCCCAACGTGACGCCGGCAATCCTGGAACCTTAGTGACCTTCGCTTCGTGCCACCGATCGGCGCGACGACGTCCATAGCGCCCGCCTGGCCCCTGGCTCCGAGCCGGCTCATTGCTCCGGCCGCGCGTTTTCAGATACCGCATTGCCCTTGTGCCGACGCGTAGCGTCGGGCCCCGCGCATTGCTTTTCGTTTCGAATCGATATCCCGGCACGCATGGCGCGCCGGGCAGACCAATATGACTCGCAAAAAAATCGACTTCGGTGGGCGGGCCTTCAAGGACGTCCTTGGCTTTACCTTCGAGCACTGGAATCTACAGCGCTGGCGCATTGCCGCCATCGTCGTGCTCGCGCTTTTGACGGCATTGGCCGATGTACTGACGCCGCTTTTCGCGGGGCGTCTCGTCGATGCGCTCGCCACCGGCGCGAGCAACAAGACGCTCGCGTTCGACGCGGCGCTGACGGCTTTTTCGTTTCTGATCGCAATGGGACTCGGCAGCGCGGTGCTGCGCTTCTTCACGTTCCGCCACATCATCGCGCTTACCTTGAAGATGATGAGCGACATCGCCGCGAATGCGTTTCATCGCGTGCAACGCCTCTCGACCGACTGGCACGCGAATAGCTTCGCCGGCTCGACGGTGCGCAAGATCACGCGCGGCATGTGGGCGCTCGACCTGCTCAACGACACGCTGCTGGTCGGCCTGCTGCCCTCGCTCGTGATGCTCGTCGGCGCGACGGTGCTGCTCGGCTCGCACTGGCCCGTCATGGGCGGAGTCGTGGGGGTCGCCGCCGTGATCTATGTCGCTGTCACGGCCGCTTTGTCGTTAAGTGTCGTCGCGCCCGCGGCGCGCCTCGGTAACGCGTGGGACACGCGCATGGGCGGCGCGCTCGCCGACGCGGTCACGTGCAACTCCGTCGTCAAGGCATTTGGCGCCGAGATGCGCGAGGAGATGCGCTTGTCGCGCGTGATCGGCAAATGGCGCCACCGGACGCGGCGCGCGTGGCTGCGCGGCAACGCCAACGGCGGCTTGCAAGGCTTTATGCTGACCGCGATCCAGGCTGCGATTCTTGGTGTTGCGCTTGTGCTGTGGATGAGGGGCCGGGCGAGCGTCGGCGATATCGCGTTCGCGCTCACGATGTTTCTCGTGTTGCAAGGTTATTTGCGCGACGTGGGCATGCTCGTGCGTAACCTTCAGCGCTCGGTCAATGACATGGAAGAGCTTGTCGCGCTCGAGCGGCAGCCGCTCGGCGTCGAGGACAAGCCGGGCGCGGCCCCCATCGTCATCGACCGCGGCGAGATCCGTTTCGAGCACGTCACGTTTCGCTACGATGCGCACGCGAGCCCGCTCTACGCGAACTTCTCCGCACGCATCGCACCGGGTGAGCGCGTGGGCTTGATCGGGCATTCGGGCTCGGGCAAGACGACGTTCATCAAGCTGATCCAGCGCCTTTACGACGTGACGGACGGCCGGATCACCATCGACGGGCAAAACATTGCCGACGTAAAACAGGCATCGCTGCGCGCGCAGATCGCGATCGTCCAGCAAGAGCCGCTGCTCTTTCACCGCTCGCTTGCGGAGAACATCGCCTTTGGGCGGCCCGGTGCGACGCGCGCCGAGATCGAACGCGCGGCGAAGCTCGCGAATGCGCACGAGTTCATCGCGTCGTTGCCGAACGGCTACGAGACGCTTGTCGGCGAGCGCGGCGTGAAGCTCTCGGGCGGCGAACGCCAGCGCGTCGCCATCGCGCGCGCGTTTCTCGCCGATGCGCCGGTGCTGATCTTCGACGAAGCCACGTCAAGCCTCGACAGCGAGAGCGAAGCGCTGATCCAGCAGGCGATGGAGCGGTTGATGGTGGGCCGCACGACGCTCGTCGTCGCGCACCGGCTGTCGACGGTGCGCGCACTCGATCGGCTGCTCGTGCTCGATCGCGGCCGCATCGTCGAGGAGGGCCGCCACGATGCGCTGATCCGGATCGAGAACGGCTTGTACAGGCGGCTCTTCGAGCGTCAGGCGCTCGAGCTCACGAAAGGTCTCGATCGCGCGCGTGCTGACGTGCTGCGCGCGTCGGAAACCGAAGCCTGACGCGCGAATCGCCTCCTTCAGGCCGTTTCGCTATCGCGTTCACTTCGGCCGGATACGTAAACATCCGGCCGATGCACTTCCATGTACTTCTCGGGGTGAGCGAGCCGCTCGAAGCCATACTGCTGATAAAGCCCATGCGCGTCCGACGTGACGAGCACGATGCGCCTCAAGCCCTTCAGCAAATCGGAATCGAGGATATGCGCCATCAGCGCGGCCGCATAGCCGCGCGACTGAAATTCCGGCAGCACGAAAACATCGCATAGATAGCCGAATGTGGCCATATCGGTGACGACGCGCGCAAAGCCGACTTGCCTGCGGCCGAGATACGCGCCGAAGCAGAGCGACCCTTCGATCGCCCGCTCTACGGTATTCCGCGCGATGCCGAGCGACCAAGACGCGTGGTCGCGAAGGAACGCGTGAATGAGGTCGATATCGAGTTCATGCTTGTCTGCCGAAATGCGCAGCACGTCGTGATCCATGGCTCTTCCGGCTCCGGGTCGATGAGGACGCCATCGTACCGTTTTTCCGCTTTGCATAAGCGCCTGACATATCTTTGAAAGGATTGACGATCGATCGAATCAATCCGCGTGAAATGATTAGTGATACTCGTCTAAAGGCCATTTAAAGGCCATTTTTTTCTTACATCGTCGGGGCTTTTGCTGATTCACTCGCATCCACCGGTCAATCGATGACGGGCGTCTTCGCCGCAGTACCGTTTTAACGCTGCATCCATGGCAGTCGGACCTTCGAAAAGCGAATGGGAGGAAACGGTATGTCCAGATCGATCAGAAAAAGCGTGCTTGCGGGTCTTGCGGTAATCACGATGAGCAGCCATGCGCCCATGACGAGTTCCACAGCGCTGGCGGCATCGATATCGTCGGCGCATACGAACACCGCCTTTGCCGCTTCCGCACCCAACGCCGACGACTACGCGGCCACCCGCTATCCGATCGTGCTCGTTCACGGCCTTGCCGGCACCGACCGGTACGCGAACGTGCTCGACTACTGGTACGGCATTCCCGCCGACCTCGAATCGCATGGCGCGCACGTCTATGTGGCAAATCTGTCGGGCTTTCAGAGCGATCTCGGGCCGAACGGCCGCGGCGAGCAATTGCTCGCATTCGTCGAGCAGGTGCTCGCCGCGACAGGCGCGTCGAAGGTCAACCTGATCGGTCATAGCCAGGGCGGGATGAGCGCGCGCTATGTCGCGGCTGTCGCGCCGGATCGCGTGGCTTCGGTGACGACGATCGGCACGCCGCATCGCGGCACGCAATTCGCCGACTTCTTCGTCGACACGCTGCAAAGCGATCCGACCGGTCTTTCGCAGCCGATCATCGCGGAGTTCGCCAATCTGCTGGGCACGTTGTTCGGCAGCGACCACAACACCAACCAGGACGCGCGTGCGGCGTTGCACGAACTCACGACATCGGGCGCGGCGGCGTTCAATCGCGCGGTGCCGAGCGCCGGCCTTGGCGCGCCCGGCACGTGCGCCACGGGTGCGCCCACCGAAACGGTCGACGGCAACACGCACCGGCTTTATTCGTGGACGGGCAGCGCGATTCAGCCCGCATGGTCGGCGCTCGGTATTCAAGGCGCGAGCGATGCGAGCGTGTCGGGCGCCGGCGATTTCGCCAATGTCGCCGATCCATCGACGCTCACACTGCTCGGCGCCGGCACGATCATGATCAACCGTGCGGATGGCGCGAACGATGGCCTCGTCTCGGTATGCAGTGCGCTCTACGGCGAGGTGCTGAGCACGAGCTATCGCTGGAATCACGCCGATGAAGTCAACCAGATCCTCGGTGTGGTGGGCGAGCGCGGCGAGGACCCGGTGGCGGTCATTCGCGCGCATGCCAACCGCCTCAAGCTTCAGGGGCTCTGAGCGATGCGGCACGAAAGTTTTGCGATGAAGACCGCGCACATTGTCGTGCTCGTCGGGGCGACAGGATGCGTCGCGGCAGGTGCGTTCCAGTTTTTCGATGTGCCGGCACGCGTGCCGCATGCGAGCGATGCGCGCGCCGCGGCCGACATCACGAGCGGCGCGTCGTTCACACGCGTGGCGCCGATGCGTTTCGCCGCGCAAACCACGTCATTGCCCGCGTCGCTCGAGGGCTCGACGCCGCCGCGCTTGCCGCTCGACGTACACGGCCGTCTCGCGAAAACGCACGCGGTGCGCGAGTTTTTCGACTATTTCCTGAGCGCGCAGCATGAAGTGACGCGCGAGGCGCTCAAAGCGATGGTGCGCCGGCAGATCGCCACGCAGCTCGACGGCACCGAGGCCGAGCGCGATGCGCTCGACATCTGGCAGCGATACGTCACCTATCGCCAAGCGCTCGAGAGGCTGGCGCCGCTTGTTGTGCCGGCGTCCGCCGAGAAGGGACCGCAGGCAGATGCGATTGAAGCCTCACTGGACACGCGCGCATCGCTTGCCACTCGCACGATGGGTGCCGAATGGAGCGAGGCATTCTTCGGGGCTGACTGGCGTCGCGACCGACGTGCGCTTCGCCGCCTGCGCGTCACGATGGATTCAACGCTGACCGATGCGCAAAAGCGCGCGCGCCTCGAAGCGCTCGACGACATGTTGCCGCTCGACACGCGTGCCACGCTCGAGCGCCAGCGGCGCACACGCGAAACCGTCGACACGATCGCTGCGTTGCAAGCGCAGAACGTTCCACTCGACGCGCTGCGCGCGCGTGCGACGGAAGCGCTCGGCGCTCAGACGGCCGAGCGCATCGTCACGATGCGCAAAGAGGACGACGCGTGGCGCGCGAAATACGCGGACTATGCCGCTCAGCGTGCCGGCATCGATGCAATGGGGATGCCGTTGGCCGAACGCGAGGCGCAAATTGCACAGTTGCGTGCGCGTGTGTTTGCCAATTCGGGCGAGGTGTTGCGGGCGACATCGCTTGATCGCGGTCCTTGAGGATCTTGAGGTCCTTGAGGTCCTCGAGTGCGAGGCTTGGCCTCAAGCCACCCGCATCGCCCCCGCCGCCACGTGCCGCTCGATGACGCGCGCAAGCGTTTCGAATGTCGGCCCGATCCTGTCGTTCGCCACGCAGGCATAGCCGAGCAGCAACCCGCGACGCGCGACGTCATCGTGGCTGTAGTAAGCGGAAAGCGGCCGCGTGATGACGCCCGCGTCGAGCGCGGCCGCTGTCAACGCACGGTCGTTGGTCGCGTCGGGCAGCCCCAGCACCAGATGCAAGCCCGCTTCATCGCCCATCACGGGCAGTGCGTCGCCAAAGCGCGCCGTGATTGCATCGATGAGGATTTGCCGGCGCTCGCCGTAAAGCGCGCGCATGCGTCGCACATGCGAGGTCAGATACCCGTCCATGATGAAATCCGCGAGCACCGCCTGATGCATCAACTGACCCTCGCGATAGAGCTCGGCAACGCCCGTGCGAAACGTCTCGACGAGATGCTCGGGCGCCACCATGTAGCCGATGCGCAAGCCGGGAAACAGGATCTTGCCGAGGCTGCCGACATAGATCACGCGCCCCGCGTCGTCGAGCCCCTGCAACGACGCGATCGGCCGGCTGCCGTAGCGGAACTCGCTGTCGTAATCGTCCTCGATGATCCACACGTCATGCTGGCGCGCGTACTCGAGCAGCGTGCGCCGGCGCGCGAGGCTCATCACCATGCCAAGCGGATACTGATGCGACGGCGTGACGAGCGCGAGCCGCGGCGGCTCTTTCAGCGCGGTGCCGCGCGGATTCAAGCCCTCCTCATCGACCGATATCGGCGCGAGCTCGAGCCCCGCCGATTGCAGCACGCTGCGCGCGCCCCAATAGCAAGGCTCCTCCACCCACGCGCGATCGCCCACATCGGTGAGCAGCCGCACCGCGAGATCCATCGACTGATGAATGCCCGTCGTGATGATGATTTGGTCGGGCGAGCACTTCACCGAGCGCGCGACGCGCAGGTAGTCCGACAACGCGCGTCGCAACGGCCGATAGCCGCCGCCGGGCGCGTAGGTCAGCAGTTCCGGGTTCGCTTCCTTCCAGAGCTTCGCCTGCAAGCGGCTCCACGTGCGGGTGGGAAATTCGGTGACGTCGGGCACGCCCGGCATGAACGCCCCCCATTGCCTGGGCGCGACGCCGGCGCGCGAGATGAGCCGCCGTCCGCGCGCCGACAGGCTTTCGCTCGGGCGGCTCGCGTGCGCCGCGCTCGCCGCGGGGGGCTCGCTCGCGCGCGCGAGCGGCCGCGCGCGCACAGCGGCGGTGTCGGGGCGCGTGTCGGCGACGTAGGTGCCGCTGCCTGTCGTCGAAAGCACATAGCCCTCGGCCGTGAGCTGGTCATAGACTCGCAGCACCGTATTGCGCGCGATGTCGAGGTCATCGGCGAGCGTGCGCGAGCTGGGCAGCTTGGTGCCGGGCGCGAGCTGGCCCGAGAGTATCGCCTGCTGCACGAGCCGCAGGACCTGCCGGTACATCGGCTCGGCGGCGCCGCGCTCGAGCTGCGAGGCCAGCCAGTCCGACAAAATGATGGTGTCCAAAGTGGTTCCCTTTGGAATAATGAAATGGTTCCGTATAGTGGAACCGTGACAGATTATATTGGATCGAAAATAGTATGCGTGGCCCGTCTGTCGATGGAGCCAATCGAGAAAATCGGGACAATCTGGAGACACGGACGATGAAAACGGAAGACGTAATCGTCAGCTTTCGCGGCGTGCGCAAGACCTACGACGGCGAGACGCTCGTGGTGAAGTCGCTCGATCTCGATATCTACCAGGGCGAATT
>DASZGN010000084.1:0-2253 GCA_035938775.1 Trinickia sp. | reverse complement strand
GGGCGCCCACAGCCGATAGTCGGCCGCGACGTGAAAGAGATAGCGCACGCCGCGCAAGGCGGCACGCATCGAGGCTTCGTCGCGCATGTCGCCGACCGCGATTTGCGCATCGAGCGCTTCGAGATTCTTGCGCGGGCTCGTTGCGCGCACGAGCACGCGCACGGCGAAGCCTTGCGCGAGCGCCGCGCGGGCTACCGCCGAGCCGACGAAGCCGGATGCGCCCGTGACGAGCACGAGGTCGCGTGTTGTATCGGTCATCTGATGGAATTCCTCATCCGTTGCGAAGCGCTGCGACGCGATTGTAACCAAGGCGCCTGGCGGCTACCCGCGCCGATCGACGGCGATCGCGCTCAAGCCACGTGTTCGCGCCGCGTAGCATGGCGCGACTACAATGCCGGTTGGCTGACGATTTAGCAGAGAGGGGGACATGTCCGATCCCGATTTGAACGCAAGGATAGAGACTTATTACGTGCGCGTGCGGGGTGTCGTGCAAGGCGTCGGCTTTCGGCACGCGACCGCCCGCCAGGCCCATTCGCTCGGTATCACGGGCTGGGTGGCGAACCTTCCCGACGGCTCCGTCGAGGCGCTTTTGCAAGGGCCTGCCGACCAGATCGACCGGATGCTCGAATGGATGCGGCACGGCCCGCCGTCCGCGCGTGTTACCAATTTCGTCAGCGAGGAGCGCGCCATCGAAAAGCGCTTCGATCGCTTCGCGCAGCATTAAGGTCTGCTTATATATATGGCGCGCCGTCGATGAAGCAAGTCGAGACAGGACGGGGTATCGCACTGTCGGTCGGCGCTTCGGCACTGTTCGCGCTGTTGCCCGCGTACACACGGCTGCTTGCGCCGCTTGGCGGCCTCGATATCTTTGCATGGCGCATTATCTGGACTGTGCCTGGCGCACTCGCGCTCGTGGCCGTCCGCGGGCGCTTGCCGGAGCTCGCGGGGTTGATCGCCGGCGCAGCGCGAACCCCGCGCACGGCGGTGGCACTCGTTGCGGCAGCCGCCTTGCTTGGTGTGCAATTGTGGCTCTTCATGTGGGCGCCGCTTCATGGGCGCGTGCTCGAAGTCTCGCTCGGCTATTTCCTGCTGCCGCTTTCGATGGTGCTCGTCGGACGCTTCATTTATCGCGAGCGTCTCGCGCCATTGCAGTGGCTTGCCGTGGCATGCGCCGCGCTTGGCGTCGCGCATGAGCTGTGGGCCACGCACGCGTTTTCGTGGCCGACGCTGCTCATTGCGCTCGGCTACCCGATCTACTTCATGATTCGCCGCACGGTCGTCGGCGATTCGTTGACCACGTTCGCCACTGAAATGACGCTGCTGCTGCCCGCGGCCATGCTCATCATCGCAACGAGCCCCGGCGCGCAAGCCGCGTTCGACCGCCCGGTGCTTTGGGCCGCCTGGCTGCCCGGGCTGGGCGCGTTGAGCACGATCGCACTTGCCTGTTATCTGAAGTCGAGCCGGCTGCTGCCAATGGCGCTCTTCGGCATCCTCGGCTACGTCGAGCCTGTCCTGCTCGTCGTCCTATCGGTCACGCTGCTCGGGGAGAAACTGTCCGCGCAACAGTACGCGACCTACGTGCCGATCTGGATGGCTGTAGCGATCACGGGCGTACACAGTGCGCTGCTTCTGCGGGCGCGATAAGGGCAAGGCGCGGGGCGTTTCATCCCGGCCGATGTTGGCCGCTTGCGTGACGAGGGGCGTTCATGCGCACGGGGCCCGCGCCGCTCTCGATCGCTTCGCGCAGCGTGCGGCGCCAGCCGAAACCGAAGAGGATCTCGGCGAGCACGAAAAGCGGGCCGATTAGGAGGCCCATGAGGTCGTCCGCAAACGCTGGTTTTTTGTGTTCGTACGCGAGGTGCCCGACGAATTGAAACACCCAGCCGACGACGAAAAGCCCGATGCCTGTTCCGAGCCACACGTGAAGCGATGCCAGCGCCAGCCATCCGCCGACGGCGACACATGCCGCGCTAACGGCTGCCATGGCGAGGCCGAGCGGCACATCGAGCACGATGTAATAGACGGTGGCGCCAGCGAACAACAGCCACGCCGGCGAGACGGCGACAGGCAGCGCGCCGAATGTCCATGAGGGCCGGCTGAGAAGAATCGCCAGCGCGAGCACGATCATCGGGATGCCGACGAAGTGCGTCGCAATGTTGCGCCGATCCCGGTGATAGGCTGCGTATTGCGTGAGCTGTTCGGTCAGCGTTCTCATGAATGGCCCTCTCGCGTAGATGGGACTGCGAATCATCG
>DASZGN010000083.1:0-6327 GCA_035938775.1 Trinickia sp. | reverse complement strand
CGAGCGCGGCATACGTGCTTATGGCGTCAACACGGGCGTGGGTGCGTTGTGCGACGTCGTCGTATCGAAGGCGGAGCAGCGCAGTCTTTCGCGCAACGTTTTGATGAGTCACGCGGTGGGCGTGGGCTCGCCGCTAGGTGCGGCCGAAACGCGCGCGATCATGGCCGCGGCGGTCAACAACTTTGCGCACGGTCATTCGGGCGTGCGGCTCGAAGTGGCCGGGCGGTTAGTAGAACTGATCAATGCGCAGTGTCTGCCCGAAGTGCCGGCGTTCGGCTCCGTCGGCTATCTGAGCCATATGGCGCATATCGCGCTGGTTTGCATCGGCGAAGGGCATGTGCGCTATCGGGGCGAACGGATGACCGGCGGCGAGGCGTTGCACCGTCTCGGGCTCGCGCCGCTCGTGCTCGAGGCGAAGGAGGGATTGAGCCTCATCAACGGCACGCCCTGCGTGACGGGCCTCGCCGCCCTCGCGCTTGCGCGCGCCGAGCGCCTGCTCGACTGGACGGATGCGGTCGCCGCAATGAGCTTCGAAAATCTGCGCGGACAACTGGTGGCGTTCGATGCCGACTCGCTCGCGCTGCGCGTGTCGCCGGGCCTGAAGCTCGTCGGCGAACGCATGCGCGCGGCGCTCGCGGGCAGCGGTATCCTCGCGGCCGTGGTCGGACACAGAACGCAGGACCCGCTCAGCATGCGAACCGTGCCGCACGTTCACGGCGCGGCGCGCGATGTGTTCAGCGCGACCGGCGAGGTCGTGAACCGGGAGCTTGCGTCGGTCACGGACAACCCGATCGTCGACGGCACGCCTGATGCGCCGCGCGTCTATTCCCAAGCGCATGCGGTGGGTGCTTCGATCGCCTTGGCGATGGATAGCCTGAGCACCGCGATCGCGCAAGTCGCCGCGATGGCGGAACGGCGGCTGGACCGTCTCGTGAATCCGCTCGTGAGCGGATTGCCGGCCTTCCTCGCTGAATCAGGGGGCACGTGCTCGGGGTTCATGATCGCGCAGTACACGGCCGCTTCTCTCGTTGCGCAGAACCGCCGGCTCGCGATGCCCGCGAGTCTCGACGGGGGCGTGACGTCGGGGCTGCAGGAAGATCACCTGTGTCACGCCACGCCTGCGGCGCTCAAGGCATTGGAAATCATCGACAATACCGCGCGAATCGTCGGCATCGAATTGCTCGCGGCCGTTCAAGCGTACGACGTTCAGGCAATCGACGCTGCGCGCTCGCCTTATACGGAACTGTTGCGGCGCCGGGTGCGCGCTTTGCTGCCGACTTATCGCGATGACCGACCCCTCGCGGACGATATGGCGATCGCGTTCGGCATGATCGCCGACGAAGAGCCGCCGCCGTTGCCGGGTGGAAAGACCGGGCGTGTGTCGGCAATCAGCGATAAAGACGCGCCGGGCATGACTTTCGAACGTGACGACGCAACGCTTGCTTGAACGGACAGCACACGGAGCGCAACAGGAATCGGCGAGGCAATCAGCGCGATGATTTTTCAGCCGGCTTGAAGCGGTGCGTCGAGCGCGGCCTTTCCCCGTCGCGCCGGCGAACCGGATCAATCGAACATTCATGCGACGAACCGGACGATGAACATGGACGCACGCCAGTCAGTCAGTGAGGATCACGCGGCGCAACCGGACCTGTCGAGCCGCAAGATGCTGCCGGCGTATGAGCAGATCAAGCGGTACGTGGTGGAGCGCATCGCCGACGGAACATGGAAGCCCGGCGGGCTGATTCCTTCGGAGACCGAACTGGTCAAGGAATTTGGTGTCGCTCGCATGACGGTATCGCGTGCGTTGCGCGAATTGAGCGCCGAGCGCGTGCTCAAACGCGTCAAAGGTTCGGGTACGTTCGTCGCACCCCAGCAATACGAGTCGACGATTCTCGAGATCCGCAATGTCGCCGATGAGATCGCATCGCGCGGCCACGTGCATACGGCTCGCGTGCTGACGCTCGAGGCGAGCGACGATGCAAAGGCGATCGTGGCGCTTGGCTTGAAAGAGGCGCCGGTGTTTCACTCGGCGATCGTGCACAGCGAAGATGGCGAGCCGATCCAATATGAAGATCGCTACGTCAACCCGCTTTTGTTCCCCGAGTATCTGCAGCAGGACTTTACCGTCGAGACGCCGAATCACTACATGGTGCGCTTGATGCCCATTCAGCGTGCCGAATTCCGTATCTATGCCCAACGCCCCGATGCGCAAATCAGGCGGCACCTGATGATGGAAATTGGCGAGCCATGTCTGATGCTTTGGCGGCGCACCTGGGTGGGCGATGCCATCGCCACGTCGGTTCAGCTCTGGCACCCCGCGTCGCGGTTTCATCTCGCCGGCCAAGTCTGAGTCGCGGCACCTCGCTACGCTTTCGTTTCGCGTGCGGCGCGGCGTCCGTAAATTTTCATCAGCGGCGTGGCCGTTACGCCATGCGCGAACACCGATGCCGTGATGACCGCAAGCGCGAGCGGAATGAGCGGCGCCACCATGTCTGACGGGCCGTTCTCGAGCGCATAGGCAAGGTAGTAGATGGTGCCGATGCCGCGAATGCCGAACCAGCTCATCATGCGCCGCTCAGGGGAGGAAGCCTTTGCGCCCAAGAGCGATAGCGCCACCGCGAGCGGTCGCACGACGAATAAAAGCATGAGCACGAGCATCGCGGTTTGCCACGTGAAAAGCGGCGTGGGCAGCGTGGCGAGCAGGTTGCCGACCATGATCATCATCCCCATTTCCGCGATTCGCTCCAGCTCGATCGTGAAGCCGAGCACCGATTCGGCCATGTACGCATGCGCTTTTTCAGGGTGCGAGGCCGTGGCTTCGACATCGGACGAATCGATCGCGCCGATCGCATCCTGCGGCGAGCGTTCGCCTGTCGCACGATGTTCGACGCGGCGCATCGCCACGCCCGCCGCGAACACCGCGACAAAGCCGAGCGCATGCACTAGCTGCGCGGCACCGTAGGAAAGCTCGATCAAACCTAGCGCGAAAAATCCCTCGAGACCGAGCGCCTGCGCAAAGCGCGTGCGCAGCCACGCGACGGCGTGCGTCGTCGCGAACCCGAAGAGTGCACCGATTGCGACCGCGCCCACGAGTCCCCACACGGTCATGCCGATGAAGCGAAGTGTGAGCACACCGTGCGCCGATTCATCCGGAAGCGCGCAAAGCGCCAGCCCAAAAATGACGAACGGTTGCGCGATACCATCGTTGAGTCCGCCTTCGCCCGAGAGCGCGAAGCGGACCACGTCGAGATCGTTGGCATCGCGTACCTGCACGTCATGGGCGAGCACCGGATCGGTCGGCGCGAGCAGCGCGGCGAGCAGCCACGCCGGGCCCCACGCGAGATGGAGGCCCCATGCGCCAATCAGCGCGATGAGCGGCACCGTCACCGCCATCCCAAGGAAACCGAGCCTGAGAGGCAAGCGCCAGAGCGGATCGGGGATCGGCAAGCGCAGGCGCAAGCCGATCGCGAAAAGCGACACGAGCAGCGCCACTTCGCTCAACATGCGCATGAGATGCGCATGACTCACGATGTCGAGCGCGAGCAGTCCCGCGACAGGTGGACCCAGCATGAACCCCGCGGCGAGATACAGCATCGCGCCTGAGAGCGGCAAGTGCTTGAAGAGCGAGCTCGCCACGCCCATCGCGACGAACATGCCTCCGACGATAAGGAACCAGATGGTCTCTCGCATACCGGTTCGCGGCGTCCGCTCGCCCGGTCAACGGGGGCGGCCGTACGCTTCGCGCAACTTGCCCTTCGCGGCTTGCAGCACGTCGCGGCGTGACTTCGGCAAGTTGCGGCCGGCGCGATTGATATAGAAGTTGAGCATCGACATCGCCGATTGGAACGGCGTGCCGCGACGCCGCTTGCTCGCATCCGACGAGCGCTTCAGCGAATGCGCAATTTCCTCTGCACTGCCTGACTTGAAGATGCCCGACTCGAGATCGAGCGCATCGCTCTTTTGCATCACCTCGTGCGACCAGCGGCGCGGTTTCTTTTTCTTATCGGCATCCCCTTGCGCATGACGCTGGCGCGGCGGCCGTCCGGTGCGGTGTCGTGTCGATGCGTGCGGAGTCTGAGTGGGTGCCATTGGTGTGCCTTATTCGAATGCAATGCTGCGGATGCAATGCTGAAACGCCCCCCGCAACTGTCATGCCTGCTTGAGGATGGTTTGGTTGAACAAGTGCGGCATCCGACTCGACTGGCACGAATGATGCGTTTTTCGCGGAGTCTGTCTGTGCAAAAGACTTCGACTGGCCGCAAGGAGCCGAGGTTCGTTGTCCTCAATGCAAACCGTGCAAACCGATGGAGAAAACCCATGCCTGACCAACCCTTTATATCGGACGTGCAAGCGATTCGCCAACGTGCTCGCGAGCACATCGCCGAGGGCGCCGTCACTGCCGGCTACAAGGCCGACCGCGAGACGGTGCTCAAGCTGCTCAACGATGCGCTTGCGACAGAGATTGTCTGCACGCTGCGTTACCGCCGTCACCACTTCATGGCCAAAGGCATCCATTCGAAGGGCGTCGCGGAGGAGTTTCTCGAGCATTCGAACGAGGAGCAGCAGCACGCCGATCAGATCGCGGAGCGCATCGTCCAACTCGGCGGCGAGCCGAACTTCTCGCCGCAGGGCCTGCTGGATCGCAGCCATGCCGAGTATGTCGAAGGCACCTCGCTCGAGGACATGATCAAGGAGGACCTCGTGGCCGAACGTGTCGCCATCGACAGCTATCGTGAAATTATCGAGTACCTCGGCGAAAAGGATCCGACTTCGCGTTGCATGATGGAAAGCATCCTTGCGGTCGAGGAGGGGCATGCCGACGACATGGCCGATCTGCTCTCGGGCTTGCCCCGGAAATGAGAACGCCGTAAGCGGTTGGCGATCATCGGTTGCGGCGGGCACCTCGCTTGCTGCAGCGAACAAGATGATGCTTCATCGCTTTGTCTGAAGGAGTGCAACTCATGGCCAAAATCACGAGCCGCAAGCCCGACGACATTCCGGCGTTCAATCAGAAGCTGATCGCGCAGCTGGAGCAGCACGCAGGGGCGGCGTGACACTCGAATGTCGAGCGGCAGCGAGCGAAAAGCGACAGGCGGGAAATCGCGATGCGTATCACCTTCCCCGACAAAGCACCGGTTTTCGACGGTTCGCAGATGGTGGTGCGCTTCGAAGCCGATGTGAACGGCGTGCCGGTTGCGTGCGCCATCACGGCTGAAGCACTCGAAGACCACTTCGGCGCTGGCTCCTCGCTCGAAGGGGAGTTGCTGAGTGCGTACGAGCAAGGCCGAGAACGAATTCGATCGGTGTGCGAACTAGCATTGCTGCAAAACGGCGGCGCGGCCGTCGTCTTGCGCAGTGGGCTCTTTCGGATGGGGAGCGCTTGATGGACACGTTCGGCTTGTTCGCCGTTGGCGGCGCTTGTTTCGGTCGCGGGCGTGTCCTCGTCTTCATCTTCGTCTTCGTGTTGGCAACGGGTAGGGAGGCTGCGCCATGTCGCTGATCGTCGCGGGTCGCTTCACAACATTCGCCGATGCGGAGGCAGCCGCGCACCGGCTCTTCAAGAACGGCTTCGTGGAGGAGGACGTCTCCCTCTTTTTCGTCAATCCGCGTGGGCAGCATGCGCGCTTTTCGACCGGCGGCGATGAGTACGCCGACCCGCAAGCCGCGCGCGCATCCGTGGACGCGGGCAAGGGCGGCATCATCGGCGCGGTGATCGGCGCCGTTATCGGCGTGGCGATTTTCGATGCGTTCTCGGCGCCGGTTCTAGTTCTCATCATCGCGGCCGGCGTGGGCGCTTATTTGGGTTCGCTGGTCGGCGCGATGGTGCATACCCGTGGCGGCGGCAAGGTTGTACCGCATCAAGGGCCGCGCGAGTCGCGCGATTCGGGTGTGCTGGTCGCCGTCCACGTTTCTCCCGACAATCAGGATCTAGCGGAACGGGGGCTGCGTGATTCCGGCAGCATCGAAATCGAGCGCGCACACGGGCGATGGCGTAACGGCCGGTGGGCCGACTTCGATCCGACCAAGACGGTCGAGACGATCGGTGGCACGGCGGCGTCGGCCGAAGCGGTGCCGAGCCGCGAAGCGCATTCGCATCGCTAACGCGAAAGCGGCCGCGACGAGAAAGGAGCGGCAAAGAACGGCAACGGCGCCAAGCGCCCGTTGGCATGGGACCGGAGTAAGGCGTTGCATGGGACTGGAGTAAGCGCTGAAGCGCTAACTCCAGTCGACACGCTAAAGCGCTAACTCGGGTCGACCGCCTTGCATGGGACCGGAGTAAGGCGTTGCATGGGACTGGAGTAAGCGCTGAAGCGCTAACTCCAGTCG
>DASZGN010000082.1:0-10239 GCA_035938775.1 Trinickia sp. | reverse complement strand
GCGGCGCTCACGGTTCATCGCATCGAGCGCCTGAGCCAGCTCCCACGCGCGGCCGACATCGTCGGTCGTCAGACACTCGATGCCGAGCGACATGTCGGACAATCGGCCTGCGGCGTTCAGGCGCGGACCGAGCGCGAAGCCGAGATCGAAAGCCGACGCGTTGCGCGCCTCGCGCCCCGCGGCGCGAAAGAGCGCGGCGATGCCGGGCTGCATGCGTCCTTTGCGAATGCGTGCGAGGCCCTGGGCGACGAGCACGCGATTATTGCTGTCGAGCTTGACGACATCGGCGACGGTGCCAAGCGCGACCAAATCGAGCAGTCCGTCCAAGCGCGGCTCGGCGGCGCCCGTTGCCGCGTCGAATGCGCCACGCTCGCGCAATTGGGCGCGCAAGGCGAGCAGCACGTAGAACATGACGCCGACGCCGGCGATGCATTTGCTCGGAAACGCGCAGCCGGGCTGGTTCGGGTTGACGATCGCGCGCGCGGCGGGCAGGGCGTCGCCGGGCAGGTGGTGGTCGGTCACGAGCACATCGATGCCGCGTGCGTTCGCCGCCGCGACGCCGTCCACGCTCGCGATGCCGTTATCAACGGTGATCAGCAAGTCGGGCGAACGGGCAGCGGCGAGCTCGACGATCTCGGGCGTGAGTCCGTAGCCGTATTCGAAGCGGTTCGGCACGAGGTAGTCGACCTCGGCGCCGAACATGCGCAGCCCGCGCACGGCCACGGCACAGGCGGTGGCGCCGTCGCAGTCGTAGTCGGCGACGACGAGCAGGCGCCGCTTGCGTTCGATCGCATCGGCGAGCAGCGCCGCGGCGTCGGCCGCGCCTTTCAGCTCGAGCGGTGCGACGAGGCGCGTGAGCGCCGTCTGTGTTTCGTCGGGGGTGCGCACGCCGCGTGCGGCGTACAAGCGGGCGAGGACCGGGTGAAGGCCATGGCGGATCAGCGCGGCTTCATCGGCGGGCGAGCGCGCGCGGGTCACGATTCGAGTCATCAGGAAACGCTGGGCAAAGAGGGTGAGCGGCGCGCGGCCGGATGCGGCGCGCGCGGTGTTGGCACGCGCAAGCCGCGCGTCATTCGAACAGCGACGCAAGCACGCGGCGTCGCCAGAACTTGAGCAGATCGCCGCGCGTGGCGGTGAGTGTCACGGAGCCGGTGTCGCCGCACAACGTCAGGCCGAGCGCGCCGACTCGGCCCGCTTCGAGCGCGGCGAGCGAGGGCGCGAACCAGTCGCGCTCGAGCGCGGCAAGCGCCGTGTGCCACGCGGCCCAGTCCTGCTCGACGAACGGCGTGGCGAACGGTGCGAGCTCGACAAGCGTCGCACCGGAGGGGAACGCCTGTAGTGCATCGAACGATGCCGGCGGCGGCGCGGCTTCGACGCCGGCCGCGAGCGCGAGCCCGCGTGTGGCCGCCGCCTCGGACAGTACGCGCGCGTAAGGGCTTCGTACAGGTTGCACGGCACCTTGCGCATGCAGCCAGATCGAGTTGACCGCGGGTAGCCCACGCGCTTCGCGCGCCTCGTTGACAGGATGCTCGAACCACGCCATCTGCACTTCGTTCTGAAGCTTCATCCAGGCACGCGAGCGCTGGCCCGTATGGGCGTCGTGCGGCAGCCAGATCTCGATGCTGCGCCCGCTCGCGCGAAGCGGCGATGCGCCGGCGAGCGCCCCTAGCGTCTCGCCCGAAACGTACCAGCGCTTCGGTGTGGGCGCCTCGATGCGCACGCCGAACTCCTCGACGAGCGGCTTGGCCACGGCTAAAAGCGTGGCGGCGTCCTCGTCGGACAGATCGAGCGCGGCGGGGTCGATCAGCACAAGATGATCGTGCGCGATGCGCACGTGCACCGGCTCCACGCAAGCCCATGTCGCTTCGCCTGGTGTGCCGCCGTCGGCGCGCAGCATGTACGGGGCGAGCGGCGCTTCGTCGGCGGCGTTGGTTGCCACGGCGCCGAACTGGTGCGCGACCCAGCGTTCGTGCGGCAGGGTGCGCTGGAAGTCCTCGCCGGCGACGCGCTCGACGAGCGTCGCGCGCGCAAGCAGCTTCTCGAGCGCCGGGCTTTGCAGATTGTGCAGCGCGGTGGAGGCGTCGGCGGCCGTCGGCAACGCGAAAGGCAGCAGAATATGGAGTGGGTTGGGGTGCATGATGGTGCGCATTGTATGGCAAACTTCGCGCTTGATCGGCGGTGCAAGCGCCGGGCGACGCGGCACGCGCTCGGCGCTCGCGCGCGGCATGTCCGTTGCGACTGCGTGGGTTAAGTGCCCGCTCACTTGGTCGCCCCGCGGTGCGGCATAGATTTAAGGATTCGCTTGAAACTCCCTTACGAATGGCAGATCGGCTGGCGCTATACGCGCGCCGGCAAGCGCACGACGGGAAACGGCTTCATCTCGTTCATCGCGCTCGTTTCGATGTCGGGCATCGCGCTCGGCGTGGCGGCGCTCATCGTCGTGCTCTCGGTGATGAACGGTTTTCAGAAGGAAGTCCGCGACCGGATGCTGTCGGTGCTCGCCCACGTGGAAATCTTTTCGCCGACCGGCTCGATGCCTGACTGGCAGCTCACGGCGCAAGAGGCGCGGCGCAATCCGTCGGTGCTCGGTGCGGCCCCGTACGTCGATGCGCAGGCGCTCATCACGCGCCAGGACGCCGTGAGCGGCGTCGCGCTGCGCGGCGTCGAGCCGTCGCTCGAGCCGCAGGTGTCCGACATCGGCAAGGACATGAAAAAGCCGGGGCGCTTGACCGATCTCGTGCCGGGGCAGTTCAACATCGTGCTCGGAGCAGACCTCGCGCAAAATCTTGGCGTGACGGCTGGCGACAAGATCACGCTCGTCGCGCCGGAAGGCTCGATGACGCCGGCGGGGCTCTTGCCGCGCTTGAAGCAGTTCACGGTGGTGGGCGTGTTCGAGTCGGGGCACTACGAGTACGACAGCTCCCTCGCGCTCATCAATATCCACGATGCCGAGGCGCTCTTTCGCGTGAATGCGCCAACCGGCGTGCGGCTGCGCCTAAAGGACATGCAGCAGGCGCCGCGCGTCGCGCACGAGCTCGCGCGTACGCTGTCGGGCGACCTGTACATTCGCGACTGGACGCAGCAGAACAAGACGTGGTTTTCCGCCGTGCAGATCGAAAAGCGGATGATGTTCATCATCCTTACGCTGATCATCGCCGTCGCGGCGTTCAACCTTGTCTCGTCGCTCGTGATGACCGTCACGAACAAGCAGGCCGATATCGCCATCTTGCGTACGCTCGGCGCGCAGCCCGGCTCGATCATGAAGATCTTCGTCGTGCAGGGCGTGACGATCGGCTTCGTCGGCACGGCGACGGGCGTCGCGCTCGGCTGTCTCATCGCATGGAGCATCCCGTGGCTCGTGCCGATGATCGAGCATTTGCTCGGCGTGCAATTCCTGCCGCCGTCCGTGTATTTCATCAGCGAGCTGCCGTCCGATCTCGTGCCGGGCGACGTGATCAGGATCGGCGTCATCGCGTTCGTGCTGTCGGCGCTCGCGACGCTTTATCCGAGCTGGCGCGGCGCGAAGGTGCGACCGGCGGAGGCGCTGCGCTATGAATGACTTCATGATCGAACAACCGATGGCCGGCCTGACCCCGCCGCAATCCGGCGCCGCCGAGTGCGTGCTCGAGGCGACAGCCATTTCGAAGTCGTTCGTCCAGGGCGGACTGAACGTGCAGGTGCTCAACGGTGCGCAGCTCACGGTGCGGCGCGGCGAGAAGCTCGCGATCGTCGGCGCCTCAGGCTCGGGCAAGAGCACGCTGCTCCACGTGCTGGGCGGCCTCGACGAGCCGAGCGCGGGGCGCGTCTCGCTGCTCGGCAAGCCGTTCACGCAACTGGCCGAACGCGAGCGCAACGAGTTGCGCAACCGCGCGCTCGGCTTCGTGTATCAGTTTCACCATCTGCTGCCCGAGTTCAGCGCGCTCGATAATGTCGCGATGCCGCTGCGCATTCGGCGTCTGCCGACCGATGAGGCGCGCCACGAGGCGCTCGCCATGCTCGAGCGCGTCGGCCTCGAGCATCGCGCGAAGCACCGGCCCGGCGAGCTCTCCGGTGGCGAGCGGCAGCGCGTGGCGATCGCGCGCGCGCTCGTCACGAAGCCCGCGTGCGTGCTGGCGGACGAGCCCACCGGCAACCTCGACGGCGCGACCGCCGACAACGTCTTCAATTTGATGCTGGAGCTTTCCGCAACGCTCGATACGAGCTTTGTCATCGTCACGCACGACCCCGATCTCGCCGCGCGCTGCGATCGCACGGTGCGCCTGCGTGATGGCGTACTGCGCGAAGAGCCGCCGGTGCCCGTGTAAGCCGGCCAAGGCGGGGAGGGTGTTCGCCGACTTTTACTGTCACTGTCTACGTTGCGAGCCGGGCCATGTGGATCGATACGCACTGCCATCTCGATGCCGCCGAGTTCGATGACGACCGCGATGCGGTCGCGCACGCAGCGCACGAGGCGGGTGTTTCGCGCATCGTGATTCCGGCCGTGGCGCGCGCGAATTTTTCGACGGTGCGCACGCTTGCGCACCACACCGCGGGTGGCGTCTACGCGCTTGGCATTCATCCGCTTTACACGCCGCAGGCAGTGCAAAGCGATCTCGACGTGCTGCGCCAGGAAATCGAAGCGAGCCTCGACGATCCGCGTTTCATCGGCATCGGCGAAATTGGTCTCGATTATTTCGTCCCGGCGCTCGACGACACGCGGCAACGCTTCTTCTACGATGCGCAGCTCGAGCTCGCGCGTGAATTCGATCTGCCTGTCATCTGCCACGTGCGCAAGTCGCAGGACCTCGTGCTCAAGGGCTTGCGCCGTTATGCGGTCACACGCGGCATCGCGCACGCGTTCAACGGTAGCTTCCAGCAAGCGCATGCGTTCATCGAGCAGGGGATGCGGCTCGGCTTTGGCGGCAATGTGACGTTCGAGCGCGCACTGCAGATCAGGCGTCTCGCTGCCGAGTTGCCGCTCGATGCGATCGTCGTCGAAACAGATGCTCCTGACATTCCCCCAGCCTGGCGCTACAAGGCGCGCAACGCGCCCGACCAGATCCCCCGCATCGGCGCGGTGCTCGCCGAGCTGCGCGGCATCGGCATCAACGAGCTTGCCCTAGGCACGATGGCTAACGCGCGCGCCGCGCTGCCGCGGCTCGCACTTTCGTCCGCATAATCGCTCGATCGGTTCGCGCTTCTCGCGCCGCGGGTCGGTAGCGATAGCCAGAGCGCGAAGTCAAACATCGAAGGGAGGACGATGCGGGTCGTGCTGTGCGCCTTCGCGCTCGGCGTCGTCGTGCTGCAGCGGCAGGCAGCGTTGCCTGGGCGCGTCGCATGGGGCGCGCTCGCGCTGCTCATTGCGTTCGGACTGGCGCTGGCAATGATGTTGTCGATGTCGATGTTGCGCGGCGAACCTGCTCCGCGTTGGCGGCGCAGGCTCGCGGCGGCGGCGTTGACGTGTGCCGCGGCAACAGCCGGGTTCGGCTACGCCGCGTGGCGCGCCGAACTTCGCTTGCTCGACGCGTTGCCGCCGTCCTGGGAGGGGCGCGACGTCGACGTGACCGGCCATGTGCGTGGCCTGCCGACGCGCGATGCCGATGGCGTGCGCTTTCTGTTCGCGGTCGAGGTGGATGCGGCGCGGCGTGCCACAGGCATCGACCATTTCCCTCCCACGCTGCAGTTGAGCTGGATCGATCGCACGGGCCGCGGGTCGCCGGCGCTCGTGCCCGGCGATCGCTGGCACCTGACGGTGCGCCTGAAGCGGCCGCACGGCAACGCGAATTTCGGCGGACACGATGCCGAAGCGGCGCTGCTCGCGCGGGGCGTGCGCGCCACGGGCTATGTCGCTCGGCCGTCCGCGGCGCACCGTTTGCCCGGTGCCGCAGGCGGCCTGAGCCCGATGATCGACCGCTGGCGCCTCGCGCTTCGCGCGCGCATCGATGCCGCGCTCACGAACGCGCCGCATCGCGGCATCGTGACGGCCCTTGCGATCGGCGCGCAAGATGCGATCGAGCCGGTCGACCGGCTGCTGTTACGGCGCACGGGCACGAGCCATCTGGTGGCCATCTCGGGGTTGCACATCGGTCTCGTCGCGGGATTGTGCGCGGCGCTCGCCGCCTGGTTGTGGCGGCGTTCGTGCGGCCTCGGCGCTCGCCTTGCGGCAAGCGGCGCGCGCGAATGGCCGCTCATCGTGCCGACGCCGATCGTCGCCGCGCTGGCCGGCACGCTGGGCGCCGCCTGCTATGCGGCGCTCGCGGGCTTCAACGTGCCCGCGCAGCGCGCGTTGTGGATGCTGGCGGTGGTCAGTCTGGCGTTTGCCGGCGGGCGCCGCGTCGCGCCGTCTGTCGCGCTCGCGTGGGCGGTCGCGCTCGTGCTGCTTGTCGATCCGTGGGCTCCGATAACACCGGGCTTCTGGTTGTCGTTCGGTGCCGTGGCCATCATTTCGTTCGCGGTGCATGCGGGTTTGCGCGTGCGCCTTGACGAGGTCGAACCCGATGGCCATGCGCCGCTCGATGCATGCGATATCCTCGGCCATGTGCCGCGTGCTACCTGGCGCGACAGTCTGCGGCAAAAATTGGCAAAGGCGCGGGAGCAGGTCGCAAGCGCCGTGCGCGTCCAATGGGCGGTGACGATCGGGCTCGCGCCGCTGACGGCGCTGCTCTTTTCGCAGATCCCGCTCGTCGGGCCGCTCGCTAACGCGCTGGCGATACCGTGGGTGAGCGCGCTTGTCACGCCTGTCGTGCTCGCCGGTATCGCACTGCCGGCACCGCTCGATGCGGTGGCCTACCAGGCGGCGCATGCGCTGATCGATCCGCTCATGCGGGGGCTGCAACTGCTGTCGGCGCCCGCATGGGCCGAATGGCATCCGGCGCGGCCAGGCGCTTGGGCGCTCGGGGCGGCGCTGGCGGGCGTGCTCTGGTGGCTCATGCCGCGCGGCTGGCCACTGCGCTTCGCCGCGCCGCTCACGTGGTTGCCGCTTGTCATGCCGCCGCCGGCGGCGCCCGACGCCGGCACGTTTCGGCTCACGGCGCTCGACGTTGGCCAGGGCTCGGCGATCCTCCTCGAGACGGCGCGCCACGCGCTCCTCTTCGACGCCGGCCCCGGACCCGAATCGACGCATGCGGGCGAGCGCATCGTCATTCCGCATTTGCAGGTGAACGGCGTGCCTGCGCTCGATGCGCTCGTCGTGAGCCATGCCGATGCGGATCACGCGGGCGGTGCGGCGGCCGTGCTCGATGCGATTGCCGTGCGCCAGCTGCTGGGCGGGCTGCCCCCGTCGAACGGCTTGTGGCGCGCGGCGCGCGAGCGGGGCGCCGAAGCGCTGCGGTGCGTGACGGGGCAGCATTGGCAATGGGACGGGGTCGAATTCACCGTCTTGTGGCCCGACCCCGGGCCGTTGCCTGCGAAATCGAATGCCCACTCGTGCGTGCTGAAGGTGAGTGCGGCCGGCATGACTGCGCTGCTCACGGGCGACATTGACGCATCCATCGAGCGCACGTTGCACCGGCGCGCGAAAGCGGCGCTCACGGCCGATGTCCTGCTCGTGGCTCATCATGGCAGCAAGACGTCATCGACCGAACCTTTCCTCGATTCCGTCGATCCGCGCGTCGCGGTATTTCAGGTAGGCTATCGCAATCGCTTTCACCACCCGCATCCCGGTGTGTGGTCGCGCTTCGTGTCGCGCGATATCGCGCTCGCGCGCACGGACCGCGACGGTGCGGCGCGTATCGAGCTCGATGGCGATGCGCTCACGCTCGAGCGCTATCGCGATACCCATCGGCGCTACTGGATGGACCGATAGGGATGGCGCAAATCATGAACGAACCAGGAGACAGCGCAGCTTGAAAGAGGTCATCCACTTCTCGCACGCGAACGGCTTTCCAGCATCGACATACCGGACGATCTTCGCGGAGCTCGCCGACGACTACGATCTTCGCTACATCGAGCGCATCGGGCACGACGCGCGCTATCCGGTGACGAGCGACTGGCCGCATCTCGTCGATCAGCTCGTCGAGGACATCGGGCGCAGTCACGAGCATCACCCGGTCTGGCTCGTGGGTCATTCGCTCGGCGGCTACCTGTCGCTGATGGCGGCGTTGAAGCGCCCGCATTGGGTGCGCGGCGTCGTGATGCTCGACTCGCCCGTCATCGCGGGCTGGCGGGCCAACGTGTTGCGCGTCACGCAATGGACGGGCCTCGACGAGCGGCTTTCGCCGGCCGCCGCGACGCGCACGCGGCGCACGCACTGGGCGAGCCGTGACGACGCGTGGCGCCACTTCCATTCGAAGCCCGCATTTGCCCGCTGGGACGAGCGGGTGCTGTCCGACTACGTCGACTTCGGCATTCCGCAGACGGGTCCCAACGGCACGCGCACCCTCGCGTTCGATCGCCAGATCGAATATCTGATCTACCGCACGTTGCCGCGCACGCTCGGCGCGCGGCTCGCGCACGGCGCGCCGATACCGGTCGGGTTCGTCGCCGGCACGCACTCGAAAGAGATTCGCCAGGTGGGGCTCGATGCCACGAAGCTTGCCACCGGCGGACACATCGAATGGCTTGAAGGCAGCCATCTCTTTCCGATGGAAAAGCCGCTCGAGACGGCGCGCGCGGTGCAGCGAATGCTGACAATGTTGCGCTCGGCGCAATAGCGCGGCGAGCGCCGAGTGCTGGGGTTCGCGCGGACCTTTACGGTATAATCCGCTTTTCCCGCGAGCATTCAGCGATGACCAAATATGTTTTCGTCACCGGCGGCGTAGTTTCCTCCCTCGGCAAGGGTATTGCCGCCGCCTCCCTCGCCGCGATCCTCGAATCGCGCGGTCTCAAAGTCACCCTCCTCAAACTCGATCCTTACATCAACGTCGACCCCGGCACGATGAGTCCGTTTCAGCACGGCGAAGTGTTCGTGACGGAAGACGGCGCGGAGACGGATCTCGATCTCGGTCACTACGAGCGCTTCATCAGCACGAAGATGCGCCGTGCCAATAACTTCACGACGGGCCAGATCTACGAGTCGGTGATTCGCAAGGAGCGCCGCGGCGATTATCTCGGCAAGACCGTGCAGGTGATTCCGCACATCACGAACGAGATTCAGGCGTTCATCGAACGCGGCGCGGCCTCGGCAACATGCGGCGAGCCGGACGTGGCGATCGTCGAGATCGGCGGCACGGTGGGCGATATCGAATCGCTGCCGTTCCTCGAAGCGGCGCGGCAGATGAGCCTGCGCCTCGGCCGCAACAGTGCGTGCTTCGTGCATCTGACGCTCGTGCCGTACATCGCGACGGCGGGCGAGTTGAAGACGAAGCCGACGCAGCACAGCGTGCAAAAGCTGCGCGAGATCGGTATTTCGCCGCACGTGCTGCTGTGCCGCGCGGACCGCCCCATTCCCGACGACGAATGCCAGAAGATCTCGCTCTTCTCGAACGTGCCGGAAGACGCCGTCATCTCGGTTTGGGACGCCGACAGCATCTACAAGATTCCGCAAATGCTGCACGACCAGGGGCTCGACAGCATCATCTGCGAAGAACTCAAGCTCACGCCGAATCCGGCCGATCTGTCGATGTGGTCCGATATCGTCGAGAAGCTCGAGCAGCCGTTGCATGAAGTGACGATCGGCATGGTCGGCAAGTACGTCGAGTTGACGGAGTCGTACAAGTCGCTGATCGAGGCGCTGCGGCATGCGTCGGTGCATACGTCGACGAAGGTCAACATCGAATACATCGATTCCGAGCAGATCGAGCAAGAAGGCGTCGAGAGCCTGAAGCATCTCGATGCGGTGCTCGTGCCGGGCGGCTTCGGCCGGCGCGGCACGGAAGGCAAGATCGCGGCGATCCGCCACGCGCGTGAAGCGAAGGTGCCGTATCTCGGCATCTGCCTTGGCATGCAGCTCGCCGTGATCGAGTTCTCGCGCCATGTCGTCGGTCTCAAGGAAGCGAACAGCACCGAATTCGATTCAGGAACGCCGCATCGCGTCGTCGCGCTCATCACCGAGTGGTACGACCGCGAAGGGCGGGTCGAGAAGCGCGACGAAGAGTCCGATCTCGGCGGCACGATGCGCCTCGGCTCGCAGCGCTGCCCGATCAAGTCCGGCACCTTGGCCGAAGAAATCTATGGCAAGGATGTGAACGAGCGCCATCGCCATCGTTATGAAGTCAACAACCGCTACGTGCCCCAGCTCGAAGCGGGCGGTCTCGTCATCAGCGCGCATACCCCCAGCGAAGATTTGCCCGAGATGATGGAGTTGTCGCGAGAGTTGCATCC
>DASZGN010000081.1:0-2018 GCA_035938775.1 Trinickia sp. | reverse complement strand
GTTTCTCTAGATCAGCCAAGCAGCACTGTTGCTGTTTTCGGTGACCAGACAATATCAAGCGTCGGACGCGAGTTCGACCTCAAGTTCGGACGGCTCCTCCAGTCTCTTGGTTGTGCTGTACCCGAGCAGTTGCGCGAAGCCGATCACTAATCAAACGCGCGCCGTCCCCCGCATTGAATGCGAAGGCATCTCCACGCCCGCGCTCATGGCCTTGCCGCCGCCGATGGTCGCCGCGATCGCGCCATGTCGAGATCGCGGCATAGCGCGTCGGCGCCTTGCGCGAGGCGAGGCCCTGGCCGATCGATGAGGTCGCCGTCGATGGCGAAGAGATTGCCGCGCGCCACCGCGGTCATGCCGCGCCATGCGCGCCATGTGCCGAGGCTCGGCAAGGGGGCATCGGGCGCGGTCGTGCCGACGCTCGCGGTGATGATCGCCTCCGGGTCTGCTGCGACAACCGCTTCTGTCGAAACCGCTGGCACGAGCGGCGCGAGATCGGCGAACACGTTGTGGCCGCCGCACAGCGCGATAGCGTCGCTCACGATGTGCGTACCGTTCAACGTCAGGAGCGGGTGATCCCATACCTGATAGAAAACCCTGACGGGTGCAAGCCCCGCGTAGCGGGCGCGCAGTTGCGCAATCTCACTGCGATACTCCTTGGCCGCTGCCTCGGCCGTTTCAGAGGTGCCGAAGAGTTGGCCTAGCCGCTCGAGGTTGGTTGCGACATCGTCGAGCTTGCGCGGCTCGCTGCGAAAGAGCGCGATGTGCATTGCGCGCAGACGTTCGAGCTGACGGTCGTCGTTGCCATGCCGCCATACGATGACGAGGTCGGGCTTCAGCGCGACGATGCGCTCGAGATCGAGCCCGGTGTTGCCGCCGACGCGCGGCAGCGCCTTCGCAGCGGGCGGATAGTCGCTGTATGACACCGCGGCAACGAGCTTCGCGCCGCCACCGGCCGCGTAGGCCAGCTCGGTCGCGTGCGGCGCGAGGCTCACGACGCGCCTCGCGGGCGCGGCGAGCGTGACGGTGGCGCCGGCATCGTCGACGACGGTGACCGCGGCACGCGCGGTAACAGCGCACGTGAAGGCGAGCGCGCAGACGAAGGCGCCGGCGAATAGGCCGACGATGCGGTTCGCGCGCCGTAAGCGGCACATGCGTGACGGACCGCGAATCAACGGTTGGGACCCTTCACGAGCATGGGCAAGCCCGCCACCATCAGCGTCACCTCGGTCGCCACAGCCGCGACGCGCTGATTGAGCCGACCGAGCTCATCGACGTAATGTCGCGTGAGCGCGCCGAGCGGCACGACGCCAAGCCCGATTTCGTTGCTGACGACGATCACCTTGCCCCGCGCGCCCTTTAACGCCGCTTCGAAGGCATCGATTTGTGCGACAAAGGCGTCGGCGCGCGGCACCGCGGCTTGGCCCATGCCGTCGTCGCTCTGCATTGGGCAAACGAGCGTCGCGAGCCACAACGTAAGGCAATCGATCAGCACGCAGCGCCCATCGCCGTGAGCGTCTCCTAGAGCCTTCCCGAGGTCGGCGCCGGCCTCGACGACGCTCCAGTGCGCTGGCCGCCGCGCGCGATGATGGGCAATGCGCGCGGCGAATTCATCGTCGGCTGAGGTTGCCGTCGCGATGTACGTGACGGGAAACGCGCTCGCGCTGGCGAGCCGCTCGGCGTAGGCGCTCTTGCCAGAGCGGGCGCCGCCGAGCACGAGGGTAAGGCGGGCGCTCACAATTGGGTTCCTGAATGCGTTCCGCGCAGAAGCCTATGAAGGCGCGACTATAGGGGTCGCAATCCCGCCGGCAAAATCACTGAAGTCGGCCCACAACCGCTTGTTCCCAAATCGGGAACATGATATATTGGTTTCAATGCGAGTTATCGCGCGAAACGTGCTCGTCGCTTTTTCGGTTCGGCACCCCGAAACCAAAGTTTCGCTCGAGCGCTGGTACAGGCTGGTCAGGGCAGCGCATTGGGCATCGACTGATGAAATCCAGTCTGCTGCCCCCAAGGCCAAG
>DASZGN010000080.1:0-2893 GCA_035938775.1 Trinickia sp. | reverse complement strand
ATCTCTTGCGCATCGTCGGGCCGGGTAGCCTGGGCGTCATCTCGCCGGCATTGCATGCGCATCTCGGCGCGGTGTCGTGCACGGTGAAAGAGGGCGGCGTCGCGTGGGTGTCGCAATCGAACGCGTTGACCAATGCTGTGCTCGGCTGGGCGGATGCGCGTGGGCTCGGGTTTTCCCATGCGGTGGCACTCGGCGGCGAGGCCGATGTCGATGCGGGCGATGTCCTCGACTATTTGGCTAGCGACGCCGCCTCGCGGGCAATCCTGCTCGAGCTGTCAACCGTGCGCTCCGCGCGCAAGTTCATGTCGGCCGCGCGCGCCGCGGCACGCAACAAGCCCGTGCTCGTACTGCGCTCGGGCAGGGGCGACGCCGCCGATGCGCTGCATGCCACCGCGTTCCGGCGCGCGGGCATGGTGCGGGTCGAGTCGCTCGACGATCTGCTCGACGAGATCGAAACGCTAGGCGTTGGCCGCGTGGCGGCGAGCTCGAGCGCCACGCTCATTACCAGCGACCGTGGCGTCGCGGCGCTCGCCGCCGATGCGTTTGCCGCAGCCGGCAACGCGCTGGCCGTTTGGTCCGATGAAACGAAGCACGCGCTCGCTGCCGCGCTGCCGGAGGTGGCGGCCGGCGACCCGGTGGCCGGCAATCCGGTGGTCGACAATCCGTTAGTGCTCGGCGGCGATGCGAAGCCCGAACAGTTCGGCCGCGCGCTTGAAGCCCTCGCGCCGCACCGCGATTCGGGCACCGCGTTCGTCATTCATGCAACGACACACAGCGCGCCGGCGTCCGCGGTCGCGCGGATGCTGATCGAGCGCCAACGCTTTGCATATCGCGGGCTGCTCGCGTGCTTCTTCGGCGGCGTCGATGCCGCGACACGCGATGCGCTGCGCGCGCATAACATTGCCGTGCATTCGACGCCGCAGCGGCTCGCCCGTGCGTTCGCGCGCCTTGTCGAATACCGGCTCGGCCGCGAGTTGCTGATGCAGACGCCGCAAGGGCTGCCGGCCCAGGTGCCCGAGGCCGTCGAGTGTGCGCAAGCGCAAGCGCGCGCCGCGTTGGACGCGGGGCACGACGTGCTGGACGGCTCGGCGGCCGAGCGCTTGTTTCAATGCTTCGAGCTCGAGCCCGCAGGCGCCGATGATGGGAGCGCGGGCGACGCCGTCGTGGATGTCGCGATCGAACTGCGCGAAGACGCCGACTTCGGCCCCGTCTTCCATTTCACGGCGCCGCCGATGGACGGGATGGCCGCACCGTTCGACTTGTATGGGCTTCCGCCGCTCAATCCGGTGCTGGCGCGCGAGATCGTTTCGCGCTCGCCGTACGCGGGGCGCGTGCCCCTCGAGCCGCTGTTACAGGGTTTGACGGCGCTCTCGGAGGCGGTCTGCGATGTCGGGGAGATAGTCGGTCTGCAAGCGGTGCTGCGGGTGACGCCCATGCGCGCGCTGCTCGTCGCCCCGCGGGTGAGACTTGCGCGGGGGCGCGGGCGTCTTGCGATCGTGCCTTATCCGCGCTGCCTCGAGGAAACGATCGACTGGCACGGCGAGCGACTGACGATTCGACCAATCCGGCCTGAGGACGAGGCCGCGCATAACGCCTTCATCGCCGCCATGACGTCTGACGACTTGCGCCTGCGTTATTTTGGGGCGGTGCGCGCATTCGACCATTCGCAGCTCGCGCGCATGACACAGATCGATTACGACCGCGAGATGGCGCTGATCGTGACGCAAGCCGATGCGAGCGGCACGACTCACACGCTCGGCGTGGTGCGGGCCATCACCGATCCCGATAATGAGAGCGCCGAGTTCGCTGTCGCGGTGCGATCCGACCAGAAAGGCAAGGGGTTCGGCCGGCTGCTGATGCAGCGAATCATCGCGTATGTCCGCTCGCGCGGCACACGGTGGATCGTAGGCGACGTGTTGCGCGAGAACGCGGCGATGCTGGCGCTCGCGCAAGCTTGCGGATTTTCGGTCGAGCCGACGGACGATCCCGCCGTCTTGCACGTGCGGCTCGCAGTCGCCAAAGACAACTTCAAGCACGAGCCATAGACACGCACTAAGTCCTGCCTGCCCCAAGCCCCGGGGCTTTATGCAGGCAGCTTGGCCGCGGCCTCGTCGATTTGCGCGCGCGTAATCGACAATTCCTCGATCCACGCATCGCCATAAACCGCGCCTGTTTCACGCTCGAGACGCGCGATGGTCGCAGCGTTGCGCGCCATGTCCTTCGGCGTGGCGAGAAAACGCTTCACCGATTCGCCGGCCTTGAACGCTTCGAAGAGCGGCGCGCGAATCTCATCCGGCAGCGTGCGCGTCCATTGGTACGGCTTGCCGTTGAACGTCAGCGTGGGCGGCAGCGCACGCTCCTTCTTCGCGGGGGCAATGAGGCCGTAGTTGCGCGCCGCTTCGGCGATCTGCTCGGGCGAGAAGAGTTCGTCGGGCGTGATGTCGAATCGACCGATGTAAGTCTCGATCGCTTGCATGGCCGCGGCGCGCTCGTCGCGCTTTTGCTGCGCGCGCTCGACGATGCCGCGCAACTCGTCGGCCTCCTCGCTCGTGATCGTGAAGCTGGTCTGCTTTTGCTGAAGCTCGGAAAAGCGCTGGAATTCGGAATCGGTCAGAAGTTTTGCCATGAGATCGAACGACGGCGCCCGCAGCTTCAACTACCGCAGGCGCGTTTTTTTGAGGGGCCGCCATTCTAGCGTCCCGCACGCGGCCGATCCAGATCCGCGAGCAAATGTATCGTGAACTCGTTGCGTTCCTGCCATGCATTCGCACCGTCGGCATCATGTCCGGCGACTTCTGCGACGTCGCTCATGCCGCGGTCCCAGCTTCGGCATCCATGAGCGCCCGGACGATCACATACACCGCCGGCAGCTGCTCGTCGTCTCGACGCCAGT
>DASZGN010000079.1:0-6462 GCA_035938775.1 Trinickia sp. | reverse complement strand
ATCGACGTCATCAACCACGCCATCACCAGCACGATGTCGCGTACGATCATCACGCACGGCTGTACGCAGATGGTGGTGCTCTCGATGTTCCTGTTCGGCGGCCCCACGCTGCACTACTTCGCGCTGGCGCTCACGATCGGCATTCTGTTCGGCATCTACTCGTCGGTGTTCGTGGCCGCGGCGCTGGCGATGTGGCTCGGCGTCAAGCGCGAGGATCTGCTCAAGGAAAAGCGCGTGCGCCACGATCCGAGCGATCCGAACGCCGGCGCGGAAGTCTGAGTCGATTGTTCCCCGGGCGCCGTGCGGTACTTCGCGGCGCGAACCCGGGAAGCACATAAAAAAACCGCTTCGTGCGCCAGGCGCGAAGCGGTTTTTTCTTTGCTGCGACGCACCCGCCCGGGTGCGCGCGACACGTTACAGCGTGACAGCCTTACTGCTTGATGCCTTCGGCTTGAATGTGCAGCTTCGTGTCCATGTTGAAGCCATACGCCTTGCCGAAACCGACGCCGTAGTCGTCGCGGTTGAACACGGCGCTCGCTTCAACGCCGCACACTTCACGCTTGAGCATCGGATGCTGAATGCACTTGAACGATTCGATCTTCAGGTTCAGCGGCTTCGTCACGCCGTGCAGCGTGAACTCGCCCACCACTTCCGCCGGCTTGTCACCGTCGAACTTGATCTGCGTGCCCTTGTACGTCGCAGTCGGGAACTTGGCCACGTCGAAGAACTCGTTGGTTTGCAGGTGCTGATCGAGCTTCTTGTTGCCCGTTTCGATCGAGGTCGGATCGACCGTCACGTCGAGCGTGCCCGTCTTGGTCGCGCGGTCGAGCGACACGGTGCCGGTCGTCTTCGTGAACTTGCCGCGCCACACCGACACGCCGCCCATGTGATCCGCCTCGAAGCTCGGATACGTGTGGTTCGGATCGAGCTGATACGTGTCCGCGGCGGCGAACGCTGCCGACGAGATGGAGGCGGCCATCACGGCCGTGGCGATAAGCACATTCTTCTTCACTTGATTCTCCTGGGGCGAGCCGCACTGTCGGCGGCATTGGTTAAACGCTGCGTTTTTTTACGAGCGATTCAAGACTTCCTGGCTGCGACGATATGGAACTTGATCGTGACCTCATCGGCGACGGTCGAGGTGTCCTTCCACTCGCCCGTGCCGATGTCGAACTGCAGGCGCTTGATGGGCAGCGCGCCGTCGAATGTCAGCGTATTGCCTTGCTGGGCCACGGTGACCGGCACGACGACGGTTTGCGATTTGCCCTTGATCGTGAGCTTGCCGGTCACGTTGTACTTGTTGCCGCCCACCGGCGCGATCGCGCTCGACACGAAGCTCGCGTTCGGAAACGCCTTGGCGTCGAACCATTCCTTGCCGCGTACCTGTTCGTTATAGCTCGCGTCGCCGAGGTCGTAGCTGCCGACGTCGACCGTAAATTGCGCGCTGCCTGCCGCCGGCTTGGCGGGGTCGAAGCTCACTTGCGCCGTGAATTTGTTGAACTTGCCGTCGATAGGCACGTTCATCTGCCTGGAGGTCGCGATGATCGAGCTCTTCGCGACATCGACCTGCGCGGACTGCGCGCGCGCGGCACCGGACGCACTCAATGCAGCGGCCGCCAACGCGGCCCCCATGTAGCGGTAAAACGAAGCTTTCATTTTCATGTCGTTCCTTGCTTGGCTCAAGACCTGCTGACTTCGCCGGTTCAACTATTTGATAAACGGAATCATTCGCGAAAGTAATCCATCGCGGTCGATGAATTGATGCTTCACCGCCCCGGCCACATGCGCGAAGACGAGCGCGGCAAGACCGTAATTCAGAAAGACATGTGCCGTCCTGAATATGACCTTGAGTGTCGGATCGGGATCGATCAGGCGCGGCAGCGGCACGATGCCCAGATAGACGACGGGCACGTTCGCGGCCGAGCTGAAGAGATAACCCGTGACGGGCACCGCGATCATCAGCACGTAGAGCAGCGCGTGAACCGCGTGCGCCGCCACGCGCTGCCATGGGGCCATGCCTTCCGGCAGCGGCGGCGCCGCATGCGTTGCGCGCCAGACGATGCGCAGCGCCGCGAGCGCGAACACGGTCACGCCGATCCACTTGTGCCACGAGTAGTAGCGCAGCTTGGCCGGCGTAAAGCCGGGGATGTCCGTCATGATCCAGCCGAGGCCAAAGCCGCACACGATCAAGAGCGCAATGGCCCAATGAATGGCGATCGCCGTACGCGTGTACGCGTCGTTGGTCTCGGTGAGTGCTGGTTGATTTACCGTCGGCATGTCGAACCCGGAGAGGGGGTTAAAAGCGACGCCATGCTACTCCAAGCCCGAATCTTGTGTCGAACCGCCTTTTACCGCAAACGGGGGCGAGGCAGGCCCGCGCCGCGCGCCCGGAAGGCGTCGTGACGGCATGCACGAGCGCCACCGGCGCCCGGCTCGCGCGTGGGGCGACAAAGCGCGCCCAACCGTCCTTTTGGTAAGATTGGCGCGGGTTTGCGGCGCATGCCGCGTTCATGCGGAACACGGCTCGCATGCCGTTTCCGTCCAAGTCAGCGCCTGGTGCTTATGAACCGAATATGAATCGAGTTGGCCTGATCGCGTGCCACGAGTGTGACGCACTGTTGCAAAAACCGCCGCTTGGCGCGCACTCGAGTGCACGCTGCCCGCGCTGCGGCGCCATTCTCTATCGCTCGAGCGCCCGGCGCTTCGACAGCATCACCGCGCTCACGCTCGGTGCGCTGGTCACATTTCTCATCGCGCAGACGTTTCCGATCGTCGAGCTCAACCTGAACGGCGCCATCTCGCAGACCACGCTGATGAGCGCGCTCGTCGCGCTATGGAACGAAGACATGCAGCTCGTCGCGATTGCCGTGTTCTGTTGCACGACCCTCTTTCCACTCACCGAACTGCTTGCCCTGCTCTATGTGCTGATTCCGATTCGCGCCGGCTTCGTGCCACCCGGCTTCCACCTCGTGCTGCGCGCAATCCAGTTCGTGCGGCCATGGGGAATGATCGAAGTGCTGATGCTCGGCATACTCGTGACGATCGTGAAGATGACGAGCCTCGCGCAAGTCATTCCAGAGGCCGCGCTCTTCGCGTTCGGGGCGTTGACGCTGATGCTCGTCGTTGTCGTCATGTTCGATCCGCGCACCCTGTGGGACGTCGCCGACGCGTTGCCCGCACACCGAGCCAAGTCCCGATGAAGTACGTGAGCGCGGCCCGGGCGGGAATGATCAGCTGTCACGCATGCGGCAATGTCCACGTGCGCGCGAACGTGGCGAACGTCGCGGAAGGCGAGAGCGGCCCGCCCGCGGCGCGCATGCGGCAAATATGCTCGCGGTGCGGTGCGACGCTCCATCTGCGCAAGTCCAACAGCATCTCGCGCACGTGGGCGTTCCTGATCGCGGCCGCGCTGCTCTATGTTCCGGCCAACTTGCTGCCCGTGCTGCATACGACGTCGCTCTTTGGCGAACAAGACGACACGATCTTGAGCGGCGTCGTGTACTTCTGGACATCGGGCGACTGGGCGCTTGCGGTGATCGTGTTCGTGGCGAGCATCCTCGTGCCGATGCTGAAGCTCACCGTGCTCGCGCTGCTCGCGTTCACCGTGCAGCGACGCTCCAGGTGGCGGCCGCAGGAGCGCGCGCAGCTTTATCGGATCGTCGAGCGCATCGGCCGGTGGTCGATGCTCGACGTATTCGTCGTGACGCTCACGGTCGCGCTCGTGCGCTTCCAGTCGCTCGCCGTCATCACCGCGGGCGGGGGCGCGCTCGCGTTTGCCTCCGTCGTCGTGCTGACGATGTTCGCGGCCATGCAGTTCGACCCAAGGCTCATCTGGGACAGCGTCGACATCGACGATATGAAAAACGACAGCAACAGCGACGACAACAGCAGCAGCGACGACCACCGCGCGCAAGACTCAGGACGACATCATGACTAGCTCGAACCAGCAGCCCCCCGACCCGAGCAACGGCGCTTCTGGCGGTGCGTCGGACGGCCCTAAGCCGGACACCCCGAAGCCGGGCGCCCCTGAGCCGGGCGCCCCCAATCTACCGCCCGAGCTTCCCGAGCCGGTGCAGCTGCCCAAAAGCGGCTGGCTGCCGTCGCTCGTGTGGCTCGTGCCGCTCGTCGCGGCGCTGGTCGGCATCGCGCTCGTCGTGCGCACGGTCGCCGAACGCGGCCCGACCATCACGATCACGTTCGCCACCGCCGAGGGGCTCGAGCCGGGCAAGACCCAGGTCAAGTACAAGGATGTCGATATCGGCTCGGTGAAGGCGATCCGGCTCTCGAAGGACCATGCGCGCGTCGTGGTGTCGGTGCAGCTTACGAAGGAAGCCGAGGACTTCGCCGTCGCCGACACGCGCTTTTGGGTCGTGCGCCCGCGTATCGGCACGAGCGGGGTGTCGGGCCTTGGCACGCTGCTCTCGGGCGCGTACATCGGCGTCGACGCGGGACACTCGCAAGACACGCGCACGGAGTTCGTCGGCCTTGAAAAGCCGCCCGCCATTACCGGCGATCAGAAGGGGCGCCGCTATACGCTGCACGGTGGGTCGCTCGGTTCCGTCGACATCGGCTCGCCCGTCTACTACCGGCGCGTGCAGGTCGGGCAGGTGGTCGGTTTTTCGCTGGACAAGGACGGCAAGGGCGTCACCATCGACGTCTTCGTCGATTCGCCCTACGACCAGTACGTCGGCACGAATTCGCGCTGGTGGCACGCGAGCGGCGTCGATCTGCGGCTCGACTCGGGCGGCTTGAAGCTGAATACGCAATCGCTTGCGACGGTGATCATCGGCGGCATCGCGTTCCAGTCGCCGCCGGGCCAGGCCGTCGGCCAGGAAGCGCCGAACGAGACCGTGTTCAACCTCGCGCGCGACGAAGCCGATGCCATGCGCGAGCCGGACGGGCCTGCGCTCAGGGTCGTGATGAAATTCAGCCAGTCGCTGCGCGGGCTGTCGGTCGGCGCGTCGGTCGACTTCCGCGGCATCGAGCTGGGCGAGGTGACGGGAATCGGCGTCGAATACGATCCGCAGGCGCGCAACTTCACAATGCCCGTGACGATGAATCTCTATCCCGACCGCCTCGGCAAGCGCTTTCACGATTCGGTTGAGCGCGGCGGCACGATGGCGGGCCAGGAGCTTCTGAGCAAGCTCGTCGAGCACGGGCTGCGCGGTCAACTGCGCACGGGCAACCTGCTCACGAGTCAGCTTTATATCGCGCTCGACATGTTCCCGAAGGCATCCACCGTCGCGCTCGACACGAACCGCACGCCGATCGAGCTGCCTACCGTGCCAAACACGCTCGAAGAGCTGCAAGTGCAAGTGGCCGATATCGCGAAGAAGCTGGATCAGATACCGTTCGACGAACTCAGCAAGAACCTGAACGGCACGCTGAAGAACGCCGACAGCCTCTTCAAGCAGCTCGATACGCAACTCGCGCCGCAGGCGCGCGACACGCTGGCGGCGGCGCAAAAGACGTTCGGTGCGGCCCAGACGACGCTGCAGCAGGACTCGCCGATGCAGTCGGATTTGCGCCAGGCGCTCGGGCAGCTCACGCAGACGCTGCAGTCGCTCAACGCGCTCGCCGATTACCTCGAGCGGCACCCCGAATCGCTATTGCGCGGCAAAGCCAAGGACCAACAACCATGACGCCTCTTCGACTTTCGCTGCGCACGCTCGCGCATCGCACCGGTTACGCGAGCATCGCGTTCGCGCTGGCCGCCTGCACCACCTCGCCGACGAGCCGCTTCTATACGCTCGGCCCGGGTGCGACCGCGCAAGGCGAATCGTCATCGCCGGCGCCCGCGCAAGCGGCGAAGCCGGCGTTCCTCATCGAAGTGTCGCCGGTGGGCGTGCCCACGCAGATCGCGCGCAACCAGCTCGTCGTGCAAGCGGGCGATGCGCGCGTCGACGTGCTCGAGCAGGAGCGCTGGGCCTCGCCGCCCGCCGACGAAATCCGCCGCGCGCTCTCGGGCGATCTCGCCGCGCGGCTCTCCACGATCGACGTCTTCGGCACGCCCTATGCCGCCGATGCGAGCGTGTACCGGATCTCGGTCAACGTGCGGCGCTTCGAATCGTGGCCCGGATCGCGGGTGGTGCTCGAGGCCGTATGGAGCGTGCGCGCGCCGCGCACGCAAGCCGTCGCGACGTGCCGCACGCAAGTGGATGAGCCTGTCGGCGCGCAAGCGGGCGCGGGCTTTGACGCGCTCGTCGACGCGCATCGGCGCACGCTCGCGCACATGGCCGACGACATCGCGGCGACGGTGCGCGCGCTTGCGGCGGGAAGGCTCGACGGATGCGGCCAATAAGCGACTAAGCGGCGGGCCCATCGAACACGCGATCGATTGAGAATCGATCCGCCATTACCCGCACGCGCGCGTTGCGCCGCTGCCGCGTCCGGTTTCGCCTCGCGCCCCGCGTACAATGGCGTCTTTGCTAGCACGGTCTTCTCGCTTTATGCCATCGCCCA
>DASZGN010000078.1:0-7901 GCA_035938775.1 Trinickia sp. | reverse complement strand
AATTCGCGCGCTCGTCGGCGGGTTCGACTTCAACAAGAACAAGTTCAACCACGTGACGCAGGCGTGGCGTCAGCCGGGCTCGAGCTTCAAGCCGTTCATCTATTCGGCGTCGCTCGAAAAGGGCCTCGGCCCGGCGACGATCGTCAACGATGCGCCGCTCTATTTCCCGCCGAGCACCCCGGGCGGCGACGCCTGGGAGCCGAAGGACGACGATCAGCCCGACGGTCCAATGCCGATGCGCGTCGCGCTCGCCAAGTCGAAGAACCTTGTGTCGATCCGAATTCTTTCGTACATCGGCACAAAATACGCGCAGGACTACGTGACGCAGCGCTTCGGCTTCGACGCCGACAAGACGCCGCCGTACCTGCCGATGGCGCTGGGCGCGGGGCTCGTCACGCCGCTGCAATCGGCGGCGGCGTATTCGGTCTTCGCAAACGGAGGCTATCGCGTCAATCCGTATCTGATCGCGGAAGTCGACGATGCGCGCGGCCAGCCGGTTTCGAAAGCGCAGCCGATCGTCGCGGGGCGCGATGCGCCGCGCACGATCAGTGCGGCGAACGACTACATCATGACGAGCCTGCTGCATTCGGTGGCAACGTCGGGCACGGGCGCGGGCACCAACGTGCTGCATCGGTCGGACCTGGCCGGCAAGACCGGTACCACCAACGATGCGAAGGACGGCTGGTTCGCGGGTTTCCAGCCGACACTCGTCGCCGTGGCGTGGATGGGCTACGATCAACCGAAGAGCCTCGGTAGCCGTGAGTTCGGTGCACAGCTCGCGCTGCCGATCTGGGTCGACTACATGGGCCGCGCGCTGCGCGGTGTGCCGCAGCAAGAGATGCCGGTGCCTGACGGCGTGACGACGGTGGACGGCGAGCTTTACTTTGCCGACATGGTGCCGGGCAACGGGTTCGTGGCCAGCATCGGCGTCGAGTCGGGCAACGCGCTCGCCGGCGGCGAGGGCGCAAGCGACGCCGTAGGCAGCATCGGGCCGGCGGGGCTCGCGGCGCCTGCCGTGGCGCCCAGCGTGTCGACCCAAGAGAAGAAGCAGATCATGAACCTCTTCGAGGAGAACCGGCCGTAGCACAGTAGCGCTAGCGGCCGGGCGCGTTTCCCCAAGGGGACTTCCTTCGAGGCGCCGCACGGCGTGCACGTCGCATTTGCATTGGCATTAGCGGGCCGTGCAGGCGTATCTTAGGCAGCATCGCTTCGCAGCAAGGAGAAGCTGATGAATAAGAACGGCCCGCGCGACGTTGCCGAGTCGCGCACGGAGGAGTCGCGCGCGGATGAGCCGGCGCGGCTTGGCATCGAAGGAAAAATCGTGCTCGTGCTGCAAGGCGGCGGTGCGCTCGGCGCCTATCAGGCGGGCGTCTACGAGGCGCTGCACGACGCGGGGGTCGAGCCGGACTGGGTGATCGGCACGTCGATCGGCGCGATCAACGGCGCGATCATCGCCGGCAATGAGCCGGGCCTGCGCCTCACGCGGCTCAAGCAATTCTGGGAGCGTGTCGCTTATGCCGGCACAGCGACGGCCGGCTGGCTGCCCGTGCTCGACGACTGGTGGCGCCAAGTGTCGATCATGACGCAAGGCATCCCGTCATTCTTCATACCGTATCCCCAAGCGTGGTTCGGCCTGCAAACGCCCCTCGGACGCGAGCGGGCCGCGTTCTACTCGACGGTGCCGTTGCGCGAGACGCTTTGCGCACTTGTCGATTTCGACTACCTGAATATGCGGGAAATGCGGTTGACGGTCGGCGCGGTCAACGTCGCGAACGCGCACATGCGCTATTTCACGAACCGCGACGAACGGCTCGACGTCGATCACGTGATGGCGTCCGCTGCGTTTCCGCCAGGCTTCCCCTCGGTGCACCTCGAGGGGGAAGCATACTGGGACGGTGGCATCTACTCGAACACGCCGCTCGAGGCCGTGCTGGACGATCATCCGCGCAACAGCTCGGTCATCTTCGCCGTGCAGCTGTGGCCCGCAAATGGTCCGGAGCCCGAATCGATCTGGCAGGCCATGGGCCGGCAGCGCGACATTCAATACTCGAGCCGCGCGGAAAGCCACCTCGAGCGTCAACGGCAAATTCACCGGTTGCGCCATGTGATCCGCGAGCTCGAACAATTCATTCCGGAAGACAAGCGCAAGTCGAAAGCCGTCAAGGATTTGCTCGCGTGGGGCTGCGGCACGACGATGCGGGTGATCGAGCTCGATGCGCCGCATTTCGGCGATGACGACCTGCACAAGGACATCGACTTTTCGACGGCCGGCATCAAGCGTCGCTGGCAGGCCGGCTACGAAGACACCGTGAACATGCTTGGGTGCGCGCCGTGGCGCGGCGAACCGGATCCGATGGAAGGCATCTGCGTGGTTCGCGCGAGGCGCGAGACCTGATGGCAGAGCGCCTCGCGTGGGCGCGTGAGGGCGCGAAAACGCGAAGGCGCGCGCAAATCCGCTCAATGCGCGACACGTCGAAAAAATCGTTGTGTGCACAACCGGTTACGCGAGTGCCCCAGTGCTTATCAACAGGTCTGTCAACAAAAACTGGGGATAACCGGCCGCGCGCACATGATGGGTGGTCCTGAGAAAAGCGTCGACGTTTTTTGCGCCGCGCACGGAAAAGCCAACCGCATCAAGGCGCTAACGCAGTTGCTCGACGCTTTTCAACAGGCTCTTCAACACAATCTGGGGATAACGCGCGCGCGTCGAGCGTTTGCAATTCGAATCGGCCGGTGCCGCATCAATTGCGCACCGACTCAATTTGCGCGGCGAAAGTTGCCGGGTCCGTATTGGTGCCGCACAACAGCACACCGACGCGTTTGCCTTGCAGCGTCTCGCGCAATGGCCCGAGCAACGCTGCCGTTGCCGCCGCGCACGCGGGCTCCACGGCAAGCTTCAACTGCATGAAGAGCTTGAGCATGGCCGAGCGCATCTCATCGTCGGAGACGGTTACGAGCCGATCGACGTGCCGACGGCAAAGCTCATAACTGTACTGCTCCGTGTACGGCGCCATCAGCGAATCGGCGATCGTATGCATCGCGCCCATCTTGACCGTGTGATTGGCCGCAAAGCTCTTGCTCATTGCATCGGCGCCTTCCGGTTCGACGCCATACACATGCACGCGTGGGTTCGCGAGGCGCAGCGCCGTCGAGACGCCCGCGGCGAGCCCGCCGCCCCCCACCGGCACGATGACGGCATCGAGATCGGGCGTTTGCGTGGCCCATTCGTAGCCGAGCGTCGCGGTGCCGAGCACGGTCCGGTAGCCGTTGAACGGATGCACGAAAAAGCGGCCTTCCTCCGCCTCGATGCGGCGCACGAGGTCGAACGCCTCGGCGGGCGTTCCGGCCATGACGATCTCCGCGCGGTACTGCTTGCATAGCTCGAGGCGCGCCGGATTCGCCGAGCCGAACATCACGACCTTCGCACTCATGCCGAGCCGCATCGCGGCGTACGCGACCGCCGCCGCGTGGTTGCCCGCCGACACGCAGGTGACGCCCACGCTGCGTTGCGCCGCGTCGAGCGCGAGCAGATTCGTGAAAGCGCCGCGCACCTTGAAGCTGCCACTTGCCTGCAAAAGCTCGAACTTGAAGTTCAGGCTCGTGCCCTCCAGCGAAGGGAAGTCGTGCCGCTCGAACACCGGCGTGCGCAATACCCAGGGCGCGAGCGCGAAGTGCTGGGTCGCGATGGCGTCCAAGGTCGGGATAGGCTCGGCGTCGATCGTGTGATCAGTGTGCAGCGGCGTCGCGGTGGCCATGGAGTCTTTGTCTGCCGTTGGAAAGAGAGAAGGGGGCACGTTCAGCTGTGCGCGTCGACCGACATGCTGCGAATGAATTTGCGCAGGAAGCCTTCGCATGCCGCAAGCTGCGCGAGTTCGACGTATTCGTTGGGCTTGTGCGCCTGCTCGATGTCGCCAGGGCCGCAGACGACGCTCGGCACGCCGGCGCGCGCGAACAACCCGGCCTCCGTGCCGTAGGCGACCTTGCGCGTCGCACGGTCGCCGGTGAGCGCGCGCACGAGCCCCGTGATCGCCGCCTGCTCGGATGCGTCGAGCCCCGGCGCGGACGCGATGTGCGTGAACTCGATTGCCGCGCCCGGGTGCTCGCGCTGCATCTGCGGCAGGAGTGTCTCGTGCGCGTAGCGTTCGATACGCGCGAAGATCGATGAAGGATCGAGCGTCGGCAGGTTGCGGAACTCGAACGCGAAGCGGCATTCGGCGGGCACGGTGTTGAATGCGTTGCCGCCTTCGATCGTGCTCGTTTGCGCCGTCGTGAACGGCACGTCGTAGCAATCGTCGAAGGGACCGTCGCGGCGCATCTGATCGGCCACGTCGCGAATGTGGCAGATGAGGCGCGCCGCGTATTCGATCGCATTCAACCCCTTCGGCGTCAGCGACGAGTGCGCCGCGTGGCCGCGCACGCAGCAACGGTAGACGTTGATGCCCTTGTGGGCGACGATCGGACGCATGCTCGTCGGCTCGCCGACGATGCAACCGTCGGGCTTCACCCCGCGCTTTTGCAGGTCGGCGATCAGGAGCGGCGCGCCGGCGCAGCCGATCTCCTCGTCGAACGAAAACGCGAGGTGGATCGGTTTGGCGAGCTTTGTCGCCTGCATCTCGGGCACGAGCGCGAGCGCGGCTCCAATGAAGCCTTTCATGTCGCAGGTGCCGCGCCCATAAAGCCGCCCGTCGCGGGTTTCGGGTTTGAACGGGTCGCTGTCCCATTGCTGGCCGTCGACGGGCACCACATCGGTATGCCCTGAGAGCACGACGCCGCCGTTGGTCGCGCCGTTATCCGCCGGAATCGTCGCGAACAGATTCGCCCATTGGCCGCGGGCGTCGTGCGTGAGCGTCGATGCGATGCCGAGCGCCGCGAGCGCGTCGCGCACCGTCTCGATCAGGCCGAGGTTCGGCAGGCGACTGGTGGTATCGATCGAGACGAGACGCTCGACCCATTGCAGACTGAGCGGCGATTGCGCCACGGGAGAAGAAGCAGCCGGGGCCGGCGACAGCGAAGAAGGCAAGGACGATTGCTCCGTTCGAACGTCTTGCGACATGGCGAAGCTCCAGCTTGTGGGTGCCCCGATCATACCGAAAGACGTGCACGGACCCAAGCCCTCGGCTGGCTGTCGCAATGCATCAGCGGCGAGCCCCGTTTTGCGCGCGCGAGCCGCCGAAAGCCCGAAAAGCGGGGTGGTGCGATGCGGCAAATCGAGCCGCGACGGGCTTTGCCGTCCCGTTGATTGGCGGGGCGATTGGCGGATGGAACCGTCTCGGATTGTCGGGATTCCGAACCGGATGGCTAAATTAGCAATCCGAATGATCGAACCGATCCAACGGGCCCACCCAAACGCGCAGAATCGACGGACCGAATCAGCGGGCCGAGGCCGGCGCCGGCTGCCGCGCGGGCGCCCCAAGCGCGCGCAACGTCTCCTTGACCGTGGCGATGCGCACGGACGGGTCGGGGCTGCGCGTTTCGATGCGCAGCTTGTCCTGCCCCGCGAGCTTGATGTGCTTGTTCTTCTGCACCATCTCGATGATGCGCATGGCGTCGATGGGCGGGTTCGGGACGAACTGCAGGCTGATGGCCGCATCGCCGGCGTCGATCTTCGCTACCCCGAGCGGCTTGGCTGCCAGCCGCAGCCGATGCGTTTCGACGAGCGCATGCGCCTGCTGCGGCAGCTTGCCGAAGCGGTCGATGAGCTCTTCCTGGATGTCGTCGATCGACTCGTTGCGCTCGCAGTTCGCCAAGCGCTTGTAGATCGACAGGCGTTCCTGCACATCGCCGCAGTAGTCTGCCGGCAGGATCGCGGGCGTGTGCAGGTTAATCTCGGTCGTGGCTGCGAGCGGCGCGTTCAAGTCCGGCTCCTGGCCGTTCTTCAGCGCTTTCACGGCATCGTTGAGCATGTCTGAATAAAGCTGAAAGCCGATTTCGTGAATCTCGCCTGATTGCTTGTCGCCGAGCACCTCACCGGTGCCGCGGATTTCGAGGTCGTGCATCGCCAGATAGAAGCCCGAGCCGAGCTCCTCCATTTGCTGGATCGCTTCGAGCCGGCGCTGCGCCTGCTTGGTGAGCCCCTGAGGATCGTGCACGAGCAGATAGGCGTAGGCCTGGTGATGCGAGCGCCCGACGCGCCCGCGCAACTGATGCAACTGCGCGAGGCCGAACTTGTCGGCGCGATGGATGAGAATCGTGTTCGAGCTCGGCACGTCGATGCCCGTTTCGATGATCGTCGTGCAAAGCAGCACGTTCGCGCGCTGCGCGACGAAATCGCGCATGACGCGCTCGAGCTCGCGCTCGTGCATCTGCCCATGCGCCACGGCGATGCGCGCCTCCGGCACAAGCGCCTCGAGCATCGCCCGGCGGTTCTCGATCGTCTCGACTTCGTTGTGCAGGAAGTAGATTTGCCCGCCGCGCTTCAATTCGCGCAGCATGGCCTCGCGGATCACGCTGTCTTCCTCGCGCCGCACGAACGTCTTGATTGCGAGGCGCTTTTGCGGCGCGGTCGCGATCACGGAGAAGTCGCGCAAGCCCTCGAGCGCCATGCCGAGCGTGCGGGGAATCGGTGTGGCCGTGAGCGTGAGCACGTCCACCTCGGCGCGCAACGCCTTCAACGCCTCCTTTTGCCGAACGCCGAAGCGGTGCTCCTCGTCGATGATCACGAGGCCGAGCCGCTTGAACTGCACCTCGGACGAGAGCAGCTTATGCGTGCCGATGACGATGTCGAGCGAGCCCTCGTTGATCTGCGCGATGGCCGCGTTGACTTCCTTGGCCGACTTGAAGCGCGACAGCTCGGCGATGCGCACGGGCCAATCGGCGAAGCGGTCGGAGAACGTCTGCGTGTGCTGCTCGGCGAGCAGTGTGGTCGGCGCGAGCAGCGCGACTTGCTTGCCCGCCATCACCGCGATGAACGCCGCGCGCAGCGCGACCTCGGTCTTGCCGAAGCCGACATCGCCGCACACGAGCCGGTCCATCGGGCGGCCCACCGTCATGTCGCCGATCACCGACGCGATCGCCGCCGCCTGATCCGGCGTTTCCTCGAAGCCGAAGCTCTCGGCGAACCTCACGTAGTCGCGCGGATCGAACTTGAACGCATGGCCTTCGCGCGCGGCGCGCCGCGCGTAGAGGTTCAGCAGTTCGGCGGCCGTGTCGCGAATCTGCTGCGCGGCGCGGCGCTTGGCTTTCTCCCACTGGCCTGAGCCGAGCGAGTGCAGCGGTGCGCTTTCCGGGTCCGCGCCGCTGTAGCGCGAAATCACGTGCAGCTGCGCGACGGGCACGTAAAGTTTGCTTGCGCCCGCATACTCGAGGTGGAGGAACTCGGTCTCGCCTTCGCCGAGATCCATCGCGACGAGGCCCATGTAGCGGCCGATGCCGTGCTGGGCGTGCACTACCGGGTCGCCGATCTTCAGCTCGGAGAGGTCGCGCACCATCGAATCGACGCTGCTCGCCTGTTCCTGGCGCCGCCGTCCCGCGCGGCGCGCGAGGCCGCCGTAAAGCTCGGTTTCGGTGACGATCGTCCAGCCTTCGCCCGGCAGCGAGAAGCCGTTCGCGAGCGGCGCAACGCCGAGCGCGAACGGTGCCTCGCTCGTCAGCCAGGCGTCGAAGCTGTCAACCTGCACCGCGCGCATCCCGTGCTCGGCGAAGAGCTGCGAGATGGTCTCGCGCCGTCCGGCGGACTCTGCGGCGACGAGCACGCGCCGGTCGCTCGTTTGCAGATAGGCCCGCAGCGCGAGGAGCGGGTCGTCCGCGTGGCGGTCCACGGCGAGCGCCGGCAGCGGCGAGGCCCAGGCGCCTCCGCCGTTGCCGGGCAGCACGAGCCGCGCGAACGGCTTGGCGAGCGTATAAAAGTCTTCATCTGACAGAAAGAGACGCTGCGGCTCGAGGATCGGGCGCTCCCGATCGTG
>DASZGN010000077.1:0-9249 GCA_035938775.1 Trinickia sp. | reverse complement strand
GAGCGCATGCGCCTGGCGCCGGGGGCGAGTGCGCGCTCGCTGAAGAATCTGTTTCAAGAGCGCGGCGTGCCCGCGTGGCAGCGCGACGTGCCGCTCATTTTCGTGGGGGAACGGCTGCTCTACGTGCCGCTCATTGGCGTGAACGGCGCTTGCCGGTCCGAGCCGCCCACGGCGAGCGGGCCCGCACAGGCTTGCCGGCGCCTCGAATGGCGTGCTGACCTGCTGATTGCGTAAGCTTACGAGGGAACCGGCGGCCAGGTGCTCACCGTTCAAACTTGTTTTTTTGCGCTCGATCAAGTACCCTCGTTGCCTTGCCAGATCGGCATTTGCAGCTCTTTGCACCCTTTTACGCGCATTCAACGGCACTTTGCGTCCGTATCAGGGCAAATCCGCGCGCGCTGCACGCCACGCATGCAATCGGTGCAATCGGCCGCCATCCTTCGTCGTCGTCGAAGCGTCGCTCACAAGGCCGCAAGACCGAACGGCAATCTTGCGGTTCTGCTTCTAGCGCGTCAGCGCGGTTTCTCCTCCAGTTTCATAACGAAAATGGCACTCATCGTACATAAATACGGCGGCACTTCGATGGGCTCGGTCGAGCGCATCAAGAACGTCGCCAAGCGCATTGTGAAATGGCACAAGGCTGGCCACCGGATGGTCGTCGTGCCGTCGGCGATGTCCGGCGAGACGAACCGCTTGCTCGGCCTCGCGAAGGAAATCTCGATTCAGCCGAGCCCGCGCGAACTCGACATGATCGCAGCGACAGGCGAGCAAGTGAGCGTCGGCCTGCTGTCGATCGCATTGCATGAAGCCGGCGCCGAGGCGGTTAGCTACGCCGGCTGGCAAGTGCCGGTCAAGACTGACAGTGCCTTCACGAAGGCGCGCATCAACGAAATCGACAGCGAACGCGTCATGAGCGATCTCGACGCGGGCAAGATCGTCGTGATCACCGGTTTTCAGGGCGTCGATCCCGACGGCCATATCACCACGCTTGGCCGCGGTGGCTCCGATACGTCGGCGGTGGCGATCGCGGCGGCGCTGGAGGCCGATGAATGCCTGATCTTCACCGACGTCGACGGCGTGTACACCACCGATCCGCGCGTGGTCGAAGATGCGCGCCGGCTCGACAGCGTGACGTTCGAGGAAATGCTGGAAATGGCAAGCCTCGGATCAAAGGTGCTGCAGATTCGCTCGGTGGAATTCGCGGGCAAATATCGGGTGAAGACGCGCGTGCTCTCCAGCCTGACCGACCCGATGATTCCGCTCGAAGAGGAAATGAAGTCCGGCACCCTGATTACTTTTGAAGAAGACGAGACCATGGAAAAAGCAGTCATCTCCGGCATCGCATTCCAGCGGGACGAAGCCCGCATCGCGGTGAGGGGCGTGCCCGACAAGCCGGGCATCGCCTATCAGATTCTCGGCCCGGTGGCGGATGCGAATATCGACGTCGACATGATCATTCAAAACCAGAGCGTGCACGGCAAGACCGATTTCACGTTCACCGTCGGCCGCGGCGATTATCAGCGGGCGATGGATATCCTCGTGAATCACGTGAAAGGGCATGTGAGCGCCGAGGAAGTGGTCGGCGACCCGCGCGTGTCGAAGGTGTCGGTGGTGGGTGTCGGCATGCGCTCGCACGTGGGTATCGCGAGCAAGATGTTCCGCACGCTGTCGGAGGAGGGCATCAACATCCAGATGATCTCGACTTCCGAAATCAAGATTTCCGTGTTGATCGACGAGAAATACATGGAGCTCGCCGTGCGTGCGCTGCATAAGGCGTTCGATCTCGATCAGGCCTGATGCGGACGGCTTGATGCTTTGAAAGGGCGCTGATGCAGCGTAGGCCGCGAGGCGGCGGTGGATGCGGTAAAAAAATCCTCTGCAAAAATTGACCAGCGTAACGGTTCCCGTTATTATCTTGGTCTCGTCGCGCTGCCTCCCGGTGCGACGAATGGTTTGGGAGACGTGGCCGAGAGGTCGAAGGCACTCCCCTGCTAAGGGAGCATCTGGGCCAAAACCTGGATCGAGGGTTCGAATCCCTCCGTCTCCGCCAGCAATGGCGGAAAAGCCCCGTAGAGCTGCGGTTCTACGGGGCTTTTGTTTTTTTCAGTCAAAAATCGACCTACGTGCCGTTGGCTCGCTAGGGCAGTTTGGCCAGCAGTCGGTCATACAGCAATGGCGGCAAGGGAATTTCACCGTCAGTTCGCGCGCCGCCGGCTAAGCGCCTTGAAAGCTTCGGGCCGCTGCCGGCCCGGTTCGCAACGTGCCAGCCGCTGCCATTTACTGCATCAGGAGTTACAAGTCTGAAATACGCATTGATGGGCGGCGCAGTTATATTTCAGTCAGTCACTCGAACCGATTTGAAAAGAGGTGAAAAGATGAAATTGGCACGCGTTGTCCCGCTCGTCATCAGCGCGTTAGTGCTCGGTGCTTCGAGCGCGGCGATGGCCCAGGTGAACGTCGGCGTCAACATCGGTGTTCCCGGTCCCGTCTACGTCGCCCCCGCGCCTGTCTACGCGCCCCCGCCCCCGCCTGTCTATGCGGCACCGCCGCCGCCTGTCGTGTATGAGCCGGCACCCGTTTATGGCGGTCCGTCGATCATAATCGGATGGCACGGCGATCGCTATTGGGACGGCCGCCGCTATTGGGATCACGACGACTGGTATCGCCATCATCATGAACGTGACCATGATCATGGCCATGGTTGGGATGGCGAACACCACGGCTGGCACCATGGGGACGGCGATTAAGCGCGTTTAGCCTGGCTTAAGCCAGGTAGGCAACAGGCATTGCGCTTGATGTTTGCCGAACCAAAGGTTCGGCAAACTCCACCGGCCTTGGGCTCGGTGGAGCGTTCTTCACCTCGCGGCACAACGAGATTACCCGCTCGTCCGCGCCGTTGGTCGATCGATACAGGCCGCAAGCCCCCTCATTCCGCGACAGCCGCCATCCCCCCAACCACGGCGTTGAACCCGCTATCGACGTGCATGATCTCCGCCGTGACGCCGCTCGCGAGATCGGAGAGCAGAAACGCACCGGCGTTGCCGACTTGCTCGATCGTCACATTGCGCTTGAGCGGTGCATTCTCCTCGACGAATTCGAGAATCTTGCTGAAGCCTTTGATGCCGCTTGCTGCGAGCGTCTTGATCGGGCCGGCCGAAATACCGTTTACACGAATGCCCTTCGCGCCAAGCGAGGCTGCAAGATAGCGAACGCTGGCCTCGAGCGACGCCTTGGCAAGGCCCATCGTGTTGTAGTTCGGAATCGCCTTTTCCGCGCCAAGATAAGAGAGCGTCAAGAGCGCCGCGTCTTGCGAGAGCATCGGCAGCGCGGCTTTCGCGAGTGCGGGAAAGCTGTACGCCGAAATGTCGTGCGCGATGCGGAAGTTCTCGCGCGTCATGCCGTCGAGGAAGTCGCCGGCAATTGCTTCGCGCGGTGCAAAGCCGATCGAGTGGACGAGACCGTCGAGCCGGTCCCAGTGCTCTTTGAGCGAGGCGAAGAGCGCCTCGATCTGCGCATCGTCGGCCACGTCGCACGGAAAGACGAGTTCGCTGCCGAATTCGGCTGCGAACTCGGTGACGCGGTCCTTGAAGCGATCGCCGACATACGTGAAGGCCAGCTCGGCGCCTTCGCGCTTGCAAGCTTGCGCGATACCGTAGGCGATCGAACGGTTCGACAGCAGTCCAGTCAGCAAAATGCGTTTTCCAGCGAGAAAGCCCATGAAATCTCCTAAGTGTTCAGCCGAGCGCCGTTCGCAAAACGCGCGGACGGCCAGCCGGCGCGGGGTTTGGGTAGAATTCTCTCACATCGCCCCTTTCAATCGACCCACAGGCTGCTCATGACCAAAGGCTCGCGGCGAACCACCGTGCTGCGCTTCGTGCTTGCTCTGTGCTGCGCCTGTGCGCTCAACGTATCGCGGCCCGCGCACGCGGTGTATGCCATCGCGCAGTTCGGCGATCCAAAATACCCGCAAGGGTTCAAGCACTTCGACTACGTCAACCCCGATGCGCCGAAAGGCGGCACGCTCGTGCTGGCGAATCCAAGCCGCCTGACGAGCTTCGACAAGTTCAATCCGTTCACGATGCGCGGCAATGCGGCGCCGGGCATCGGCATGCTGTTCGAAAGCCTGACGACGGGCAGCGCCGATGAATTCGCGTCCGCCTATGGGCTGCTCGCCGACGATATCCGCATCGCGCCCGATCGCCTGTCGGTCACGTTCCACATCAACCCGCTCGCGCGTTTTTCGAACGGCGACCCGGTGAGGGCGGAAGACGTCAAGCATTCATTCGATACGCTGAAGAGCCCGCAAGCCGCGCCGCAATTCGCCGCGATTTTCGCGGACATCGTGCGCGCGGTTGTCGTCGACGCAGCGACGATTCGCTTCGAGTTCCGTCAGCCGAACCGGGAGCTGCCGCTGCTTGCCGGCGGCATGCCAGTGTTCTCGCGCAAGTGGGGCGTTAAACCGGATGGTACCCGCACGCGTTTCGATCAGCTCGCGTTCGAGAAGCCGATCGGTAGCGGCGCCTATCTGATCGAGAGCTTCGACGGCGGCCACACCATTACGTACCGGCGCGATCCGTCGTATTGGGGCGCGGCGCTGCCGGTGCGCGCGGGCACGAACAACTTCGAGCGCATTACCTACAAGCTCTACGCCGACAGCACCGCGCGGCTCGAGGCGTTCAAGGCTGGCGAATACGACGCGCTCGTCGAATATATCGCGCGCAATTGGGTGCGGCGCGATGTCGGCAAGCGGTTCGACGACGGCGAGCTCATCAAGCGCGAGTTTCGCCAGCACAACGGCGCGGGCATGCAGGGTTTCGTGATGAATTTGCGCCGGCCGTTGTTTCAGGATGTGCGGGTGCGCCGCGCGCTCGACCTCGCGTTCGATTTCGAATGGCTCAACCGGCAGCTCTTTTTCAGCGGGTACACGCGACTCGACAGTTATTTCGCCGACAGTGAGCTGCAGGCAACGGGCATGCCGGGCGCGGGGGAATTAGCGTTGCTGAATCCGTTGCGCGCGCAACTAAATCCTGCAGTGTTCGGGCCCATGACCGTGCAGCCCGTGACCGACCCGCCCGGCTCATTACGCGAGAATCTGCGTGCGGCGCGCGCGCTTCTTGCCGAGGCGGGATGGACCTATCGCGATGGTGCCCTGCGCAACGCGAAAGGGCAGCCGTTCGCATTCGAGATTCTCGACGACTCAGGGCAGGGCGCGTCAATGGAGCCCATCGTCACGGCGTATATCCGCAATCTCGCGAAGCTCGGCATTCATGCGACGTATCGCACGGTCGATTTCGCGCTGATTCAAAAGCGCTATGACGCTTTCGATTTCGACGTGACCACGCTGCGCTTTCCCGATGTGCAGGTGCCGGGATTCGAGGAGGTGTCGCGCTTTGGCAGCAAGTCCGCCGACGAACAGGGCTCCGACAATCTGATGGGCGTGAAGTCGCCCGCCGTCGACGCGATCCTCGCCACGCTCGTGCGCGTGCAAACGCATGAGGCGCTTGTCGATGCTTCGCGCGCGCTCGATCGCGTGCTCATGCACGGGTATTACGTCGTACCGCAGTGGTACAGCACAACGCATAGAATCGCCTACAAGCGCGAGCTGCGTTATCCAGCCAAGCTGCCGCTGTACTATTCGGCAAACGACTGGATCGTATCGATGTGGTGGCTCGCGCCGCAATGAACCGATGCACCCGCCGCGCGACACGCGCGTGCCGCCGCGCTTTCTGATTCCGATGTGACTCACTCAATCCACGGGTTGCCGATCATGTGGAGCTATATTCTCAAGCGACTGCTGCTGATGATCCCGACGCTCATCGGCGTGCTGACCGTCACTTTCATCGTGATTCAGTTCGTGCCGGGCGGCCCCGTCGAGCAGGCGGCTTACGAGCTCAAAAAGGGTGCGGCCCAGGAAGGAGGGGGGCCGCCGCCGTTCGGATTGCGCGCGCATAACGGCGTCGATCCACAGCAGATCGCACAACTGAAGGCGCTCTACGGCTTCGACAAGCCGCCGCTCACGCGCTATTGGTTGATGCTCTCGCGCTTTGCGCGCTTCGATCTCGGGCAAAGCTACTTCCATCATCAAAGCGTGTGGTCGCTCGTGGTGTCGAAGCTGCCCGTGTCGATCAGCATCGGGCTATGGACGTTCTTCCTGACTTATCTGATATCGGTGCCGCTCGGCATCGCCAAGGCCGTGCGCAACGGCTCACCGTTCGATCTCGCGACAAGCCTCGTCGTGCTCATCGGGTATGCGATTCCCGGCTTCGTGCTCGGCGTGCTGCTGCTCGTGCTGTTCGGCGGCGGCTCGTTCATGCAGATCTTTCCGCTGCGCGGGCTCGTGTCGGACAACTTCGCCCATCTGAGCCTGGGCGGCAAGATCGCCGATTACCTGTGGCACATCACGTTGCCGGTGACCGCGTCGGTTGTCGGCAGCTTCGCCGTGATTACGATGCTCACGAAAAACGCTTTTCTCGACGAGATCAAAAAGCAGTATGTGCTCACCGCGCGGGCCAAGGGTTTGAGCGAGCGCCGCGTGCTCTGGAAGCACGTGTTCCGCAACGCGATGCTGCCGCTCGTCGTCGGTTTTCCGGCCGCTTTCATCGGCGCGTTCTTCACGGGCAGCCTCTTGATCGAAACGCTTTTCTCGCTCGACGGGCTGGGGCTGCTTTCATACGAGTCGGTGATCCGCCGCGACTATCCTGTCGTGCTCGGCACGCTGTATCTCTTTACGCTGATCGGGCTTGCCACGAAGCTCATCTCCGATCTTTGCTACGTGTGGGTCGATCCGCGCATTCAATTCGAACATCTGGAGCGCTGAGTTGAATCAAGCCCGTCCTCGCATCGACGCCGACGCGCAGCCTCACGGCGAAGCGCCGGATGCGTTCGCCTCGCCCTCACCCATGCGCCGCGTCTGGCGGCGCTTCAGATCGCAGCGTCTCGGTTATTGGAGCCTCGTCGTGTTCGTCGTCACGTTCGCGGCGAGCCTCGCGGGGCCGATGTGGTCGAACGATAAACCGCTCGTCGCGCGTTACGACGGCAAGCTGTATTTCCCGCTCGTGAAGACTTACGCGGAGACCGTGTTCGGCGGTGACTTCCCCACGCCCGCCGACTACCTCGACCCGTATGTGCGGCATCGCTTCGACCTTCCCGGCAACTTCGCGATCTATCCGCCGAATCACTACTACTACGACACGCTCAACTATTTCTCGCGGCAGCCCAATCCCGCGCCCCCTTCGCGCGAGAACTGGCTTGGCACCGATGTGCAGGGGCGCGATGTGTTTGCGCGGCTCCTGTATGGCTTTCGCGTGTCGGTCGAGTTCGCGCTGGTGCTGACGCTGATCGGCAGTGTGCTCGGCATTCTCGCTGGCGCCGTGCAGGGCTACTTCGGCGGGCGAACGGACATCTTCGGCCAGCGGCTCATCGAAATATGGAGCGCGATGCCGGAGCTTTATCTGCTGATCATCTTCGCGTCGATCTTCGAGCCAAGCTTTTTGCTGTTGATCGTGCTGCTGTCGCTCTTCGGATGGATCGGTCTGTCCGATTACGTTCGCGCGGAATTTTTGCGCAACCGCACGCAAGACTACGTGCGTGCTGCGCGCGCCATGGGGCTGTCGAATTGGCAGATTATCTGGCGCCATGTGCTGCCGAACAGTCTCACGCCCGTCATCACGTTCCTGCCGTTTCGCATGAGCGGCTCGATTCTCGCGCTCACGAGCCTCGACTTCCTCGGGCTCGGCGTGCCGGCGCCGACGCCGAGCCTCGGCGAGCTGCTTGCCGAGGGCAAGGGCAATCTCGACGCCTGGTGGATTTCGCTGTCGACCTTTGGCGTGCTCGTCGCGTCGTTGCTGTTGCTGACATTCATGGGCGATGCGTTGCGCAATGCGCTCGATACGCGCATCTCGGACGCGATGCGAGCAGGAGGCAATCAATGAGTGCCCCGTCGATGCCGAATGTAAATGGGAACGACAGCGGCAGCGAGCCGCTGCTCTCGCTCGAGCGTTTGCGCGTCGCCTTCGGCGACACCGTTGCCGTGAACGACATGACGTTCGCGATCGGGCGCGGCGAGCGCGTCGCGCTTGTCGGCGAGTCGGGCTCGGGTAAAACGGTGACGGCGCTTGCCATCCTGCGCTTGCTGCGCGATGCCGAGGTGAGCGGGGCGATCCATTTCGACGGGCACGATCTCACGCGCAAGAGCGAGCGGGAGATGCGCGGCTTGCGCGGCTCCGATATCGCGATGATCTTCCAGGAGCCGATGACGGCGCTCAATCCGCTCTACACGATCGGGGAGCAGATCGCGGAGACGATCGTCACGCACGACGGCGTCTCCGCGAGCGAAGCGAAGGTGCGCGCGGTGGCGCTGCTTGCGCGCACGGGTATCGGAGAGCCGGAAAAGCGCGTGCTCAGCTATGCGCATCAGCTCTCGGGCGGTCAGCGGCAACGGGCCATGATCGCCATGGCACTCGCGTGCCGCCCGCGGCTTTTGCTTGCCGATGAGCCGACGACGGCGCTCGATGTGACGATCCGCGCCCAAATCGTCGATCTGCTGCTCGAGTTGCAGCGCGAAGAGGCGACAAAGCGCGGCATGGCCGTGCTGCTGATCACGCACGACCTCAATCTGGTGCGCCGCTTCGCCGAGCGCATCGGGGTGATGGAACGCGGGACGCTCGTCGAGAGCGGCCCCATCGAGCGAATCTTCAATGAGCCGCAGCATCCTTACACGCGGCGGCTGATCGAAAGCCGACCGCAGCGCCGCGTTCAACCCGTGCTGCCGATCGCGCCCGTCGTGCTCGAGGCGAGCGAAGTGTCGGTCGATTTCCGGACCACGCGGCCGGGCATGCGCGGATGGTTTCGCGCCGGACGCTTCACGGCGGTATCGAATGCGAGCGTCACGGTGCGGCAGGGCGAAACGCTTGGCATCGTCGGCGAGTCGGGCTCGGGCAAGTCGACGCTTGCAATGGCGCTGCTCGGCTTGCAGCGCACATCGCAAGGTTCGATCGAATTCCAGGGCCGGCCGCTCGCGAGCTATCGCGGCAAGGAACAGACGTTGCTGCGTTCGAATATGCAGGTGGTGTTTCAAGACCCGTTCAGCTCGCTGTCGCCAAGGCAGACGATTGAGCGGATCGTCGGGGAGGGGCTTGCGCTTCATCGGCCGCAACTCGACGCGGCAGCGCGGCGCGAAAAGGTGGTCGCGGTGCTGCGCGAAGTGGGCATGGATCGCACGGCGCTCGCGCGCTATCCGCATGAGTTCTC
>DASZGN010000076.1:0-3821 GCA_035938775.1 Trinickia sp. | reverse complement strand
TACGGAGCACATCAATAGGCCGACGGTGCGCGCGAGCGTGATCGGGCACTTGAAGGGCAATTTTTTCACCGTCGATCTCGACGCGGCTCGCCAGGCGTTCGAGCAGATGCCGTGGGTGCGCCGCGCGAGCGTGCGCCGCGTCTGGCCGAATGCGCTCGCGGTCACGCTCGAAGAATACAAGCCGCTCGGCACGTGGGGCAGCGACCAGCTGGTGAGCGTCGATGGCGAGCTCTTCACGGCGAACCAGGGCGAGCTCGACGCCGACTTGCCTGCCTTCGACGGCCCGAACGGCACGGCAAAGGAAGTCGTCGTGCGCTACGCCGACTTCAAGAAGTGGCTGGCGCCGCTCGGGGCCGAGCTTGAAGAAGTGAAGCTGTCGCCGCGTTATGCGTGGACCGTGAAGCTGTCGAACGGCACACAGATCGAGTTCGGCCGCGAACGCAATCCGTCGACGCTCGCGGAGCGCAGCCGGCGTCTCACGGCGGCATGGGCGGCGGTGACGGCGCGTTGGGGAAAGGATATCGAATATGCCGACTTGCGTTATCCAAACGGCTTTGCGATTCGCGCGGCGGGGATGCGCTTTATCGGGAATGGCACTGCAGGCAAAACCGCGACGAAGTAACACATAAGACATCACACGCAATGAGCACGCTATGAGTAAAGACTACAAAGATCTGCTGGTTGCCCTCGACATCGGCACGGCGAAGGTCGTGGCCGTCGTCGCCGAGCTCAAGGGGGAAGGACATTACGAGGTGATCGGCCTCGGGCAAAGCGAATCGAAGGGGCTCAAGAAAGGCGTCGTGGTGAACATCGAGGCCACGGTGCAGTCCATTCAGCGTGCGCTCGAAGAAGCCGAGCTGATGGCCGACTGCAAGATCACCAACGTTTTTACGGGCATCGCCGGCAGCCATATCCGCAGCTTCAACTCGAGCGGGATGGTCGCGATCAAGGACAAGGAGGTGACGCAGACCGACGTGGCACGCGTGATCGAGACCGCCAAGGCGATCAACATCCCGACGGACCAGCAGGTGCTGCATATCCTCACGCAGGAATTCATCATCGACGGGCAGGAAGACGTGCGCGAGCCGATCGGCATGAGCGGCATCCGGCTCGAGGTGAAGGTGCATATCGTCACGGGCGCGGTGTCGGCCGCGCAGAACATCGTGAAGTGCGTGCGTCGCTGTGGGCTCGAAGTGAACGATCTCATCCTGCAACCGCTCGCGTCGTCGCTCGCGGTGCTGACCGACGATGAGAAAGAACTGGGCGTGGTGCTCGTCGATATCGGCGGCGGCACCACCGACATCGCGATCTTCAGCGAAGGCGCGATCCGGCACACGGCTGTGATCCCGATCGCGGGCGATCAGATCACGAGCGACATCGCGATGGCGCTGCGCACGCCGACGCCCGACGCCGAGGACATCAAGGTGAGCTACGGCATCGCGAAGCAGGCGCTCGCCGATCCGGACGAGATGATCGAAGTGCCGGGGCTCGGCGAGCGCGGTCCGCGCACGCTGTCGCGCCAGGCGCTTGCGGCGGTCATCGAGCCGCGCGTCGAAGAGCTGTTCTCGCTCGTGCATCAGGTGGTGCGCGAATCGGGTTACGAGGAGCTCTTGAGCTCGGGCGTGGTGCTGACGGGCGGGGCGTCGATGATGCCGGGCATGGTCGAGCTCGGCGAGGACATTTTCTTGAAGCCGGTGCGCATCGGCGTGCCGGAGTACGCGGGTGGATTGGCCGACGTCGTGCGCAATCCGCGCTACTCGACGGCAATGGGCTTGCTCGTCGAAGGTTCGTCGCAGCGCATGCGCGGACGCAAGGTCGCAGTTGAGGCGGGCTCGATGGGGCAGGTCTTCACCCGCATGAAGGACTGGTTTCTGGGCAATTTTTGATGAAGTCCGGCCATCGTTGTTTGCGATCGGCCGGGACAGCAACAAAAGCGCGGGTGCCGGCGGCCTGCGCGCGACAGGAGGTTGCCCGATCTCCTGCCGGATAACGGCCGATGAGCGGGATTCTTTCTTGACGGAGGCAATATGGAATTCGAGATGTTGGAAACAGAAACCAGCGGCACCATCATCAAGGTGGTGGGCGTTGGCGGCGCTGGCGGCAATGCCGTGCAGCACATGATCAACAAAGGTGTGCAGGGCGTCGATTTCGTCGTCATGAACACCGATGCGCAGGCGCTCTCGCGCTCGCGCGCAACGCACGTGATTCAGCTCGGCAAAACCGGTCTTGGCGCAGGTGCAAAGCCGGAGATGGGGCGTGCGGCGGCGGAAGAAGCCCGTGAGCGCATCGCCGACGCGCTGCTCGGCGCGCACATGGTGTTCATCACGGCCGGCATGGGCGGGGGCACGGGCACGGGCGCGGCGCCTGTGGTCGCGCAGATCGCCAAAGAGATGGGCATTCTGACCGTCGGCGTCGTGAGCAAGCCGTTCGAGTTCGAAGGCGGCAAGCGCATGCGCGTGGCTGAGGCCGGTTCGCAGCAACTGGAGGATCACGTCGACTCGCTGATCGTCGTTCTCAACGACAAGCTGTTCGAGGTGATGGGCGATGACGCCGAGATGGACAAGTGCTTCCAGTGCGCGGACGACGTTCTCAACAACGCGGTTGCCGGCATCGCCGAAATCATCAACGTCGACGGTCTCGTGAACGTCGACTTTGAAGACGTGAAGACGGTGATGGGCGAGCAGGGCAAGGCGATGATGGGCACGGCGACGGTCGCCGGCGTCGATCGCGCTCGGCTTGCGGCCGAGCAGGCCGTCGCGAGCCCGCTGCTCGAAGGCGTCGATCTGTCGGGCGCGCGCGGCGTGCTCGTGAACATCACGTCGAGCCGGTCGCTGCGTCTGTCGGAAACGCGCGAGGTGATGAACACGATCAAGAGCTACGCGGCGGAAGACGCGACCGTCATCTTCGGCGCGGTCTACGACGATGCGATGGGCGATGCGCTGCGCGTGACCGTCGTCGCGACGGGCTTGGGCCGCACGGCCGTCACTGCGGCGAAGAAGCAGCAGGCCGCGCCGATGACCCTGCTGCGCACGGGCACCGACAATCAACCGGTCAGCGCGGTGCAGCATAGCTATGCGCCGTCCCATGCGTCCACGGCCGATTACGGCGCGTTCGACACGCCGGCAGTGTGGCGCAACTCGCGCGAAACGGCGGCTTCGCACGTGCAGGCTTTGCAGGAAAAGGGCGTCGATACGTACGACATCCCCGCCTTCCTGCGCAAGCAGGCCGACTGAGGCACTTCGACACGCGCGCGGTGTTTTCGCCGCACGCGAAAGCGAAGGCAAGGCCGGCATGATGAACGGCAACGGCGCAAGGCGGCATCGTCCCGTCATACGGACAGCCGCGGCCGGCGCCCGCGGCGCAGCGGCGAAGCGGGTGGATCGGCTATCGGCGCGCATTCGGCCGGGTGCAGCGGCACGAGCCGGGCAAAGCCGGCACGGGCACGCGCATGCGATCGGCACGACGTGCGACAGACGGGCATGGCAGCGGGCGAGCCGGTGAGGGACTTTCAGCGCAACTCGCGCTAAGGGCCTCGCGGTCAGATGCGATGCGCGCATCGCGGGCAAGATGCGCGCACAGGCGACGATCGCGGCGACCGCCGCTTACGACCACGCGCCGCAACGAAGGCGCGAGGGTAAGCGCGCGCCGGAAAGCAGGACGACGAGCCGGTGTGCGGCGCAGGGCTTTTCCGCCGTACAATGCGCGCGCTCTGGGCGGCGTGGTCAAGACGCCGCCGTTGGGCGGGCGGCTCCAGTCCGAAGACGAAGAAGGAACGCGAGCGAAAACGCACGCTCGCATGGAACTCGGCGAAACGCTGCTCG
>DASZGN010000075.1:0-2804 GCA_035938775.1 Trinickia sp. | reverse complement strand
ACCCAGGCGCCTGCGTGGGCGGCGCGTCGGCGTGGCTGCCCGAGGTGAACACCGCACCCATGCCCGCTGCGCTGCCGGCCGCCACCGCCGTCGCCTCCGCTTCTCCACTGCGCTTTGCGGCTCCAGGGCCGTTGCCCACTTCGGCCGCGGCGGCGGCCCGTGGATCGCGCGCGTAACTGCGCACAGCCCCCAAATGTCGCGTCGCGGCAGGCGTGATGCGCCGCAAGCCGAGCTCTTCGAGCGGCGAGTGCTCGCGAAGGGAGTCCTCGCTTGGTGCATGCCAGGTCGCTGCACGCGCTTCGATGTCGATGGGCCCCATGCCCTCGAGTGTCGTGCGCGCCAGATCGGCCGCATCGTCCGTTGCCACGTCGACGCTCAGCATGACGGCCCCGCGCCGCACCGCCTCGGCATACTGCGCCGTTTCATGCGGCGGCTCCCGGCTCGCGAACAGCGATTCGAAGAACTGTTCGATGCTGGCAAGCAGCCCCTCGTCGGCCGGCGGCCGTGCTTCGGCGCCCGGGGTCGCATCGCTTGCGTATGTGGGTTCGCAACGCGCCTGCAGCGCTATGTCGTCGCGAGCAAGGCCGGCTGCGATAAGCGCGTCGAGCGCCGCTTCGGCCTGCGGGTAAGTGTCGAAGAATGCGATAACGGTGTGTTGCATGATGCTCTCCTCTCTTCGATGCCGTCGTGGCGGCGTCAAGGCGAGAGTTATGCCGTGCGCCGCTCAGTGCGCCCTGCCGGCCGCCCGCGCGTGCTCTTCCCGCTCGCGTCGGATCGCTCGAAGCATGCTCTCCAGCAAGGCAATGTCAAAAGGTTTTGACAGCACGCGCACATTGACATTCCGTGCGCGCTCGAGCTCTTGCGCGTAGCCGGTAATCAGGATCACGGGTAGTGGCACCGGCAACGCTTGCGCCGCTTCCGCAAGATCGATCCCGTTTTTTGCCCCGGGCATGTGTATGTCTGAAATAAGGACATCGAATGGTGGCTGGTTCGACGGGTCGGCGTTGTTGAACAAACGCAGTGCGGCATCCGCGTTGAATGCGCACGTGACCGTGTGGCCAATCATCCGCAGCAGTGCTTCGGTGCCGGCCGCGACCTCATCGTTGTCCTCGACGAGCAAAACGCGCAGTCCGTCCGTCGCGCTCTCTTGCTGCGGGCTCGGCAGCGTCGCGGCCGCGTCGGCCGGCGCGGCACTCGCGCGCCGTAAATACAGGCAAACCGATGTGCCGACACCAGGCTTGCTGTCGATCGTCGCGAGGCCCCCCGAACGCTCGCAGAAGGAGAAGACTTGCGGCAGCCCAAGGCCGGTGCCCATTCCTTTAGGCTTGGTCGTAAAAAGCGGCTCGAACACGTGCGCGAGCACTTCCGGGGGCATGCCCAAGCCGGTATCTTCTAGCGACAGCTGGACGAAATCGCCCGTTAGCGCGAAGCCACCTTTTTGCTCGAGGCTCACGTTGTTTGCGTGAATCGTGAAGCGGCCGCCGTTGGGCATCGCATCGCGAGCGTTGAGGGCCACATTGATGAACGCGAGTTCCAGCTCGGCATTGTCGACTTCGATCGGCCAGACATCTTGCCTGACATCGACGACCAGCCCCACCTTCGCCCCGAGCGACGCCTTCAACAATTCGCGGCTCGCCGCCATCCAGCGGGCGAGGTCGATCGTCTCGTTGTGCAGCGGTTGCTTGCGCGCCACGCCGAGCAGTTGCCGAGTGAGCGACTGGCCGCTCTTCAACGCGCGTTCGATGGCATCCAGTTCGCGATCGAATTCTGGCACGCCGCGGCGTCGCGCTATCTGCGCGTTGGTTGCGATGATCGTCAGCAGATTGTTGAAATCGTGCGCCACGCTGCCCACGAGGTTGCCGAGCGCCTCCATCTTGCGTGACTGCCGGTACGTCGCCTCGATCGAGCGGCGCATCGACGCCTCCTCCTGCCAGTGGGTCCAGGCCTGCTCTTCCGCGGCAAGACGTTTTAACGACAGCGCGAGCACGAGCCATAAAACGATGCATGGCGTGAAGATGGACGCTGCGAAGACCAGCGCACGTCGATACCAGCTGCCCCAGATCGCCGCTTCGCTGTAGGTGCAGGAAACGTAGACGGGAAAAGCCCCGACGCGACGGTAGGCAATGATTTTGCCGTTGCCCGCGTTGGGATCCGAACGCACATTGAGAATGCCGACGCGGCTCGCGCTCGCAAGCGCCGAGCCGAGCGCCTCGGGAACGGCCGCTTGATCAACCGGTGGCGGAAACGCCGCAAGCAGCGCGCCGTCGGCGCGCATCAGCGCCACGGTCATCGCGCCGCGATCGAAGCCGAGCAAGTCCTTGTAGAACGACTCAAAGTAGGATCGGCGCAGCGCAACCGACACAAGCCCGGCAAATGAGCCATCGCGATCGCGCCGCGCGATGCCCGTGTTGAACACGGCTTCGCCGCTGCCCGCGTGCCACGTCGTGACCTTCGAGACGTGCTCCATGATCTTGCCGCCGCGAATGCCGATGAAATCGTCGCGCTCGGCAATCGACGCATGGGGCGCAGGGTAGTAATGGCTGTTGGCGAGCAGTATGCCCCTCGTGCCGAAGATCGATACCGACTCCACTTGGGGATAGCCGCCCCCGATTTGCTCCAGCTTGTCGTGAATGTCGGCTTCGTGCGCTCGAATCTGGCTGGCGTCGAGGCCTCGCACCAGATCGTCCACGCGGGCATCCAGCGTCTCGTTCAGGTCGAATACTTTGAGCGCGTGCTCTTCGGCGATGCGCACGGTGCGGGTGGCGGCGTCGGTTGCGGTGGCAACGCGGGTGCGGAAATCCGAA
>DASZGN010000074.1:0-6524 GCA_035938775.1 Trinickia sp. | reverse complement strand
CAACGAAGCATTTGCTTCGGTACCGCTTGCCTGGCTAAGAGCGCTCGATGCCGATCCGTCCCGGCTGAATGTCAACGGCGGTGCAATCGCACTCGGCCACCCGCTTGGCGCCTCCGGCACCAAGCTGATGACTACGCTGATTCATGCGCTGGCACAGCGCGGCAAGCGCTATGGTCTGCAAACGATGTGCGAGGGCGGCGGCATGGCTAATGTAACCATCGTCGAGCGGCTCTAAGTTCGCGTTGACCTTGCCGGTGGCGGCCCGGCGATCACGCCGCCTCGGCGTCCGGCACGACTATGACGAGGTCCGTCTCGGCAATCGCAACGCAAGGAAGGATGAGTCCTTCGGCCTTTTCCTCCTTCGTCAGCCCGGGCCACTCGATTCGATACGAAACGGTCCCGCTAAGCATTTTGCACATGCAAGTCCGGCACGAGCCGTTTCGGCACGACCTGGGCAGCCGTATATTCGCGAAGCCGGCCGCTTCGAGCAGCGAGAGCGTATCGGGCGATTCAAACGAGCGGCCGAGCGGCTCGACGCGCACAAGCGGATGGCGAAGTGAAGAGGACATGAATTTCTGCGGTATTCGAGGCCACCTGAGCTTACCCGAATCGAAGGAGGCGATGCGTTGTCTCCTCTTCGTTGCATCTCGACCTGCAATACCAAATATTGAGCAGAGTGACCACACGCAGTGCGCAATGGTTGTGCTCAAACATCTGCCGGATCTGCCGATCACCTCGATTTGCAGGGAAAACTTGCCTGCTGCGACAAACCGTCTAAAGTGAATGCAACCGGCGCGGCGAAATGCGGTCGAACCGGGAACTCTCGCGCTTCCGTAAGATGGAAGCAACCCACACGACGCGCGATCACCAGCGGCTTTCGTCATGGCAAAGGCGAATCCCATGCAGATTATTTTTCCGAACGAAGCGCCTGAATACTCGGGGCGCGAGTTGACGTTGGCTTTTCCGGCGGTCGTTGACGGCGAGCGTGTGCAATGCAGCATCACGGCGGAAGCGCTTGAAGACCATTTCGGGGCGGCTTCCTGGCGGCTCGAAGATATGATGGGCGCCTTCGACGCTCACCGCGCGCGCATCGAAGCGGCGACGCGTCGGCTGCTCTCCGAAACGAAGGCGCGGTGCGTTGTGCTGCGCTCCGGCTACGTCAGGTTCTACGAAGCGAACACGCGCGCCTGACGCGCTTTGTGCGATCGTTTAAAGCGAAGGCCGCCGCGTTTGGGGCGGCGGCTTCAGTGCGCCTTTTAGAGGGGATTCAGTCGGCACCGAGGTAAAAGAAGCGGAAGAGAAAGACCGCCGCAATAATCCAGACGACGAGCTTCACTTGACGTGCGCGCCCGGTGAAAAGTTTGAGTCCCGCGTAGGAAATGAAGCCGAATGCCACGCCGTTGGCAATCGAATAAGTGAACGGCATCATCAGCGCGGTGAGCACGGCAGGCACGACTTCAGTAGCATCGTCCCACGGCAGTTCGGCCAGATCGCGCAGCATCAGGCAAGACACATAGAGCAGTGCCGGTGCCGTGGCGTACCCGGGCACGACGCTCGCCAGCGGCGCGATGAAAAGACACGCGAGAAACAGTACGGCTACGGTGATCGCCGTGACGCCGGTGCGGCCGCCCGCTTGCACGCCCGAGGCGCTCTCGATATACGCCGTCGTCGACGACGTGCCGAGCGCGGACCCCGCGACGATCGCCACGCTGTCGGCAAGCAGGGCCTTGTTCAGACGACCCATCTTCCCTTCCACGAGCAGGCCCGCACGATTGGCGACACCCATGAGCGTGCCCGTGGCATCGAAGAGTTCGACCAAAAAGAAGACGAGCACGACGTTGACGATGCCGGCCGATAGCGCACCGCGAACGTCAAGATGAAAAAGCGTCGCGTCGATGGACGGCGGGGCGGACACGATGCCGTGAAACTGATTGCCGCCGAAAATGAACGACAGCATGGTGACACCGAGAATGCCAAGCAGAATGGCGCCGCGCACGCGCAGATGGTCCAGGGTGACAATGGCGAAGAAACCGATAGTCGCGAGAATGACAGGCGGCTTGTGCAGGTCACCGAGCGTGATCAACGTTGCGGGGCTACCGACGACAATGCCGGCGGTCTTGAGTGAAATGATCGCGAGAAAGAGCCCGATGCCGCCGGTGATCGCAATGCGAATCGACCGCGGTATTCCGTTGACGATCATTTCGCGCACGCGAAAAAGTGTGACGCATAGAAAGAGGCAGCCGGAAATGAAGACGGCGCCGAGAGCGGCTTGCCAAGTAAAGCCCATGCCTTTGACGACGGTATAGGCGAAATAGGCGTTGAGGCCCATGCCGGGCGCGCAGGCGATGGGGTAATTGGCGTAAAGACCCATGATGAGCGTGCCGATTGCCGCGACGACGCAGGTCGCGACGAATACCGAATCCTTTGGCATACCGGCATCGCCGAGAATCGCGGGATTGACGAAGATGATGTAGGCCATCGTCAAAAACGTGGTGATCCCGGCAACTATTTCCGTGCGCAGGTTGGTGCCGGCTTCGTCGAAGCCGAAATAGCGTCGTGCCGCCTCCGTCAACGGAAAGGCTTTTGTTTGTTCCATGGGTTTTCTCTCTCCTCAGAGCCTGCTCGATTCTGCGCCACATTGTCGTTGAATATGGCTGGGTTGCAACTTTACACAGCAGAAAATTGGCAAACCAGTCGCGTAGTGTAATAGCGACTATTCGCGCGGACGCCGTTGCCGCGCGCATCGGATATGCCGGGTCGCTCGAGTCCCCGTGCGTTCCGACGCCAACGTCAAGTCCGGTTGCGCAGCATGGTGAGGAGATCGATCGGCAGAGGGAAAACGATAGTGGAGTTCTTATCGGCGGCGATGGTGGTGAGGGTCTGCAGAAAGCGCAGTTGCATGGCTTGAGGCTCCAGCGCGAGCGTTTGCGCGGCTTGCAGGAGTTTTTGCGAAGCTTGCAATTCGCCGTCGGCGTGGATGACTTTCGCGCGCCTTTCACGTTCGGCTTCGGCTTGCCGCGCAATCGCGCGAATCATCGATTCGTTGATGTCTACATGCTTGATCTCGACGTTCGACACCTTGATGCCCCACGCGTCCGTTTGCGCATCGAGCGTCTTCTGGATATCGGCGTTGAGTTGCTCGCGCTCGGCAAGCAGCGCGTCGAGCTCGTGCTTGCCGAGCACCGAGCGCAGCGTCGTCTGCGAAAGTTGGCTGGTCGCCTCGAAAAAGCGCGCGACCTGGATCACGGCCCTCTCGGGGTCGACGACGCGAAAGTACACCACGGCGTTCACTTTGACCGACACGTTGTCGCGCGTGATCACATCTTGCGGCGGCACATCGAAGACGACCGTGCGCAGATCCATCCGCACGACTTGCTGCACGATCGGAATGATCAGCACCAGGCCGGGACCTTTCACTTTCCAGAAGCGGCCGAGCATGAACACGACGCCGCGTTCGTATTCGCGAAAGATGCGAATCGACGAAGCGATGATGATGACCGCGAAAAGGAACAGGATGCTGCTAAAACCGAACGTGAAGCCGATCATGACGATTCTCCTTGTTGTGGACCGACGGCTTCGCGCGCTTGCGCCGACTCAGCGGCCGGCTCGACGCTCAGCGTAAGGCCGTTGCGGCTCGTCACGCGAACTCGGCTGCCCGCGGCAAGCGGCGTGTCTCCCCGCACGCGCCAACGCTCGCCGTGCACACGCGCCCAGCCGACGTTTTCGCCGCTCGTGAGGCCGGCGGCGGGCGCGAGATCGCCGTCGATGATTTCGCCGACGCTGCCGACGAGTGCCTCCGCACCTGTCACGACGGGTCTGCGCCGCGCTCGTAGCGCGACACTCGACACGATGAAGATGAAGAGCGCGCTCGCCGCGGTGAGGGCCGCGATCATCGGTAGCGGGATGCCGTAGCCGGGCACGTCGGTGTCGATGAGCATCATCGCGCCGGCCGCGAACGCGACGATGCCGCCGAAACCGAGCGTGCCGAACGTCGGCAAGAACGCTTCAGCGATTAGAAACGCGATGCCAAGAAAGATCAAGGCGAGTCCAGCATAGCTGATGGGCAGCAATTGCAGCGCGAACAGGCCCATCAAGAGGCAGATGGCGCCTGCGACACCGGGCAGTACGAAGCCAGGATTCGCGAATTCGAAGAAAAGACCGTACATGCCGATGGTGAGCAGGATCAGCGCGACGTTCGGATCTGTCACGACGGAGAGCAGATGGCTGCGCCAATCGGGTTCCAGCGTTACTACGCGCGCGTGAGCGGTAGCGAGTCGATGCATGCCGCTCGCGGTACTAACCGGGTGCGCGTCGAGCTTGGCGAGCAGATCGGGGATGTCACGGGCGCTGAGATCGATGACGTGCTGTGCAAGCGCCTCGTCGGCGGAGAGGCTTACCGCCTCGCGCACGGCGCGCTCGGCCCACTCGGCATTGCGCCCGCGCATTTGAGCGAGGCCGCGGATGTAGGCGGCCGCGTCGTGAACCTGCTTGCGGGTTTCGGTCGATTGCGTATCGGTGCGTGCCGGTGCGGAAGCGCCTTTGCCTTTATCGTTGTCTTTCGTCTGCGGATTATCCTTGCCGCCGGTCACGGGTGAAGGCGGCGCGTCCGAGCCGCCGCTGATCTGGATGGGTGTGGCGGCACCCAGGTTCGTTCCGGGCGCCATGGCGGCGATGTGGCTCGCGTAAATAATGTACGTTCCCGCGCTTGCTGCGCGCGCGCCGCTCGGCCCGATGAAGGTGGCAACCGGCACGGGCGATGCGAGGATTGCCTTGATGATCTGTCGCATCGACGTATCGAGCCCGCCGGGCGTATCGAGCTCGATGACGGCCAATTGCGCGCCGTCTTTGGCGGCGCGCGCCAGGCCGCGCGTGATGAAGTCCGCGCTGGCCGGCCCGATCGCGCTGGCGACAGGGATGACGACCACTTCGGCTGGATTCGCGTGAATGGCGGCGCAAGCGAGCGAGAAAACGAGCGCCGTGGCGGCGCGCGTCAATAAGCCCGGCAACCCGAGCGCAATGCGGGCGAGCGAAATGAACGGGCGAGCGGGCGCGATGCGCGGCAACGGATGCGTTTTCATCGTTTTGGAGCCGGCGCCACGCGGCGGATGCGCCGCCGCCGGCGGAGAGGGCCGCTTTGACGCTTAAAGCTTAGGACGATTCGCGCGCAAGCGGAAAGCGTGCCGTGCGGAAGGCATCAAAAGATGGAGCGTCCGGAGTGTGTCGTCAGCCATTCGAGCGCGAGCGTGCCCGCGAGCGAGTTGCCGTTCGCGTCGAGCCCGGGTGACCAGACGCAGACAGCCATTTCGCCGGGAAGCACCGCCACGACGCCCCCGCCGACACCACTTTTCGCGGGCAACCCGACGCGATAGACGAAGTCGCCGGCGGCGTCGTAGGTGCCGCATGTGAGCATCAGCGCGGACAAACGCTTGGTGGAACTCGAATCGAGCACGCGCTCCGCCGTTGCCGGCACGACGCCGCCGTTTGCGAGAAAGAGTGCGGCGCGCGCGAGCTCGACGCAGCTCATCTCGATCGCGCACTGCCGGCAATAGGCATCGACGACGGTTTCGGGCGGCATGTGAAGGTTGCCGAAGCTTGCGATGAAGTGCGCCATCGCGCGATTGCGGCTGGCGTGCTGCAGTTCCGAATTGGCGACGCGCGTGTCGTAGTCGATGTTCGTTGCGCCGCTCAATCGACGCAGGAACTGGACGAGCGCCGTTTCGGCGCCGACGAAACGGCGGCAGAGCACGTCGGTTACGACTAGCGCGCCCGCGTTGATGAAGGGGTTGCGCGGCAACCCGCGTTCGGTTTCGAGTTGAACGAGGGAGTTGAAGGCGGTTCCCGAGGGTTCGCGCCCGACGCGTTGCCAGAGCGCATCACCGAGCAATTGGAACGCGAGCGTGCACGCGAAAAGCTTCGAGATGCTTTGTATAGAAAAGCGCTCGTGCGCATCACCGATGGCAAAGACGTCGCCCGCGACGGTGACGACGGCCATGCCGAAACGTTCGGCTGGCACGTTCGCAAGTTCGGGGATGTAGTCGGCGACGCGTCCAGCGGTACGCCAGGGTTCGATGTCGCGATGAATCTGCTCGAGGATGGGTTGGTAGTTCATAAAGAAAGAGAAAGCCCACGAAGCGGCGGCGTATTGCAAGACGACGCAGTGTTGCGTGGCCGACATGTCCGAGGGCCATATGGAACCGTTAAGCGCACGCCGTCGTCAAGCAACGTGCGACGATGGTGGCCGGGCATCGGGGCGTAGAAGCGAGGGGGCAATATTCCCCTTGCAGCGCGAGCGCAAGGGGCCTAGAATCACGCCCTTCGCGCGGCCAACAGCGGCGGCGCGAGAAGCGGGAGGGCCGGCGGTCAAGCCGAACGCGTTGACGGTTTCGCAGTATTCGCAGGGCAGCGCGAAAAAAACCGTTGACGAATAGTTGGGAATGCTGCATAATCTCATTTCTCTGCTGCTGACGCAGCAACGCAAGACGGTAGCGCGGTAGGGCAGTAAGAAACGCGCTGCAGGTTAAGCG
>DASZGN010000073.1:0-1949 GCA_035938775.1 Trinickia sp. | reverse complement strand
ATCGCCGCGATGGACGCCGACGTGATCACGATCGAGTCCTCGCGCTCGGACATGGAGATACTCGAAGCGTTCGCGGGGTTCAAGTATCCGAACGAGATCGGCCCGGGCGTGTATGACATCCACTCGCCGCGCGTGCCGAGCGAGGACGAGATGACCGCGCTGCTCGAGAAAGCGGCGACGGTTGTGCCGCCCGATCAGCTCTGGGTCAACCCGGACTGCGGATTGAAAACGCGCCGTTGGGAAGAGGTCGTTCCGGCGCTCACCCACATGGTCGAAGCGGCAAAGCGCCTGCGTACGAAGTTCGCGGTCAAAGCGTAACCTCGTCTCGGCCTAGGTCAACGACACTGCAGTGCTACGTCGGCGTTCGCTCAGGGTGCGGCGTGCTGCCTTTGGAGTACCGGTCTTCGAAAGTGGCGTAAACCCGATAACGAGTTGGAGGCCCATCGCCTGCGCAATTCGCCTGAGCGTGTCGACGTTGGGTTTGTGAAGGCCGCTTTCGATGCGCGAAATAGCCGTCGCGCTCGTACCCACCGACCGCGCCAAGGCCTCCTGCGAAAGCCTGCGCGCGCCACGCCATTTGATGACGAGCCGAGCGATCTGTTCGTACGCGGCAATCCGCGTTTGTTCGGCACGATACTTAGGGTTGCGAGCTCGGCGCGCGCGGTCTTCGGCGGTGCGTGACCCAATCGGGCTAACCTGAGTCATGACAATCTGGAACTTATCATATTTGATAACCTCTGTCAAACACCCTACGGAGCGTCTCGGCCCGCCGCTCGCGGCGGAACGCGCTTAATTGCGGTCATCCGAGCCTTAAAATCGTCCCAGCGAGCCTGCGCGATACCTATGTCGGCCTTGGGGATCGAGTGCGTCCGCTTGCTGAAGATGTGAAGCAGGACGAAGAGGTTGTGGGATCTACCGTAGAGCACGCGATATAGGTTGCGGCCATAGTGGCACCTCAACTCGCGCAGGTTTCCGCGAACGTGCGACGTATGCGGAAAAGGAAGTGGCGGTTCGTGTGCCGCCAGCATGTTGAGACGATCAATTGCGTTGCCAACGGCAACTTGCTCCTGAACGCTCAAGCCATCAATGTAGTCGCTGACCGGCTCGCTTCCATCAGCCGCGCGGTAATAGACAGTCTGCATCGCCCGAGACGATCATACGCGCAGCGTGTGTCCGGAGTGTTACCGGGACTCGATCCACCTCGGGATGGGTTTCCTCAGCGAGCTCGGTCGATCGCCTCCAGCGATGACGGGTTCTCGAGCGCCGAAAGGTCGCCGAGATTCTCCATCTTGAGATAGCGTGCGCGAGCGACGCGGCGCATCATCTTGCCGTTGCGCGTGTGAGGCAGGTCGTCGACGAATTTCACGGTTTTCGGCGCCAGCGCTTTGCCCAGGTCCGTGATGACCTTTCCGTTGAGCTCGGCGCGCAGCGCTTCGTCTTCTGCGACGCCGGCGCGCAAGACCACGAGGCACACCACCGTTTCGCCCTTGAGCTCGTCCGGCACCGAGACTGCTGCGACCTCGCGCACGCCCGGATGTGCCACGATCGCGCTTTCGTACTCGGCAGGCCCGACGCGCTTGCCGGCAACGTTGATCGTATCGTCGGAACGTCCGTGGATGTACCAATATCCGGCATCATCGACGCTCGCCCAATCGCCGTGCACCCACACATCGGGGAAGCGCGACCAGTAGGTCTTGAGATAGCGCTCCTCGTCGTGCCAGAAGCCCTGGGTCATGCCGGGCCATGGTTGGCGGATGACGAGTTCGCCGACCTGGCCGCGCAGCGATTGGCCGGCCTCATCGACGACGTCGGCATCCACGCCGAACACCGGGCCATGGAACGCGCACGGCACCAGCTCGCGCACCGGATAGCAACCGAGGATGCCCCCGCTGATCTCGGTGCCGCCCGAATAGTTGATGATGGGGACGCGGTCGCCGCCGACGTGCTTC
>DASZGN010000072.1:0-6690 GCA_035938775.1 Trinickia sp. | reverse complement strand
AGCCACCCCCTCGGGGGGCAGCGAACGAATGTGAGCGTGGGGGCTGTTCATGCTACTGCCTCCTATATCGAGCAAAGACGGCGCGCGCCTTCGATCAGCGTCGCATCGTCCTTCGAGAAGCTCAAGCGGATCACGCCCGGATCGGTCCCGTCCGCGTAAAACGCCGAAAGCGGAATCGTCGCGACGCGCGCATCGCGGATCAAGCGCAGCACGAAGTCGCTGTCGCGCTCGTCGGTAAAGCCGCGAAAGCGCGCGAGCATGAAGAAGCTGCCCTGGCTCGGCAGCAGCTCGAAGCGCGAGCCGGCGAGCGCGTTCGCGAACAGATCGCGTTTTCGTTGATAGAACGCCGCGAGGCCGAGATAGCTTTGCGGATCGGCCAGCGCTTCGGCGAACGCATACTGCATCGGCGTATCGGCCGAAAACATCATGAACTGGTGGACCTTGCGTATCTCGTTCATCAGCTCGGCCGGTGCGAGACAGTAGCCGACCCGCCAACCCGTCACATGATGCGACTTGCCGAACGACGACACCACGACGCTGCGCTCGGCGAGCTCGCGATGCCGCGCCATGCTCTGATGCACCGCGCCATCGAATACGACGTGCTCGTAGACCTCGTCCGAGAGAATCACGATGTCCGTGTTGCGGGTGACCGCCGCGAGCCGTGCGATGTCGTTTTCATCGAAGATCGTCGCGCTCGGGTTGTGCGGCGTGTTGACGATCATCATCCGCGTTTTCGGTGTGATTGCCGCGGCGAGTTCGTCCCAATCGACGCGAAACGTCTTCGGCGACAGCTTGATCGCAACGGGCGTCGCGCCTTGCAGGCGGACGATGGGCGCGTAGCTGTCGAACGAAGGCTCGATGTAGATCACCTCGTCGCCCGGATGCACGAGCGCGCTGATCGTCGCGTAAAGGCCCTCGCTCGCGCTCGCGATGACGGTCACCTCGGTGTCGGCGTTGTATCGCGTACCGTAAAGGCGCTCGACCTTCGCGGCGAGTGCCTCGCGCAGGGCACCGATGCCGGCCATCGGCGAGTACTGGTTGTGCCCCTCGCGCATCGCGGCGCTCACGCCTTCGACGAGCTTCGGGTCCGGCGCGAAATTCGGCGCGCCCTGCGACAGGTTCAACGCCTCGTATTCGGCCGCAAGCTGGCCGATGACAGTGAATATCGTGGTGCCCACGTCGGGCAGCTTTGAGCGTGGCTTTAAAGTGCTCTGCATCGTGGATTCTCCGGCAAGGCGGGGGCCGCCCTTCTCATGGATGCAGATTTAGCCTCACCGAAAAGGCCCGTGCAATCGATACTTTGTCATGCGTGCCATGTGTTTTTCTCATGGGCCGCGGTCGCTGGCGTGGCGCCGGCCCGCCACATGACAAAAGCCCCGCCGGACTGAAGTCCGGGGGGCTCTCGCATGGCACCGAGCTCAGGCAGTCGCTGTCGAGCGTTCGACCAACCCTTACTCGGCAATCGACAATTACTTGCCGCCGACGCTCTCGAGCGTCGTCCACTTGCCGTCAACAACCTTGTACAGCGTGATGCCGCCGTTCTTGAGATCGCCCTTCGCGTCATACGCGAGGCTCTTCGTCGTCACGGCCGGCATGTCGGTCTTCGCGAGGAACGGCAGGTACTTCGCCGGGTCCGTCGAATTGGCCTTCTGCATTGCCGTGAAGAGCGCCATCGCGCCGTCGTAGGCGTACGGCGAGTACGTCTGCACGTCTTCGTTGAAACGCTTCTTGTACTTGGCGACGTAGTCCTTGCCGCCAGGCATTTCTTCGAGCGGCAGGCCGGCGAGCGACGCGATCGTGCCTTCGGATGCATCACCCGCGATCTTCAGGAACGTCGGCGTGTGAACCATTTCGCCGCCCATCAGCGGCGCCTTCACACCAAGGGTCTTCATCTGCTTGACCATCGGTGCCGCTTGCGAATCCGCGCCGCCGAAATAGATCAGGTCCGGGTTGGTGCCCTTCAGTTTCGTCAGGATCGACTTGAAGTCGACGGCCTTGTCGTTCGTGTATTCACGATCGACGATGGCGCCGCCCGCCTCCTTGGCCGCCTTCGCGAATTGATCGGCAAGACCTTGGCCATAGGCCGTGCGGTCGTCGACGATCGCGATCTTCTTCATGCCGAGCTTCTTCACCGCGAACGCGCCGGCCACCGAGCCTTGCTGCGTGTCGGACGTCATCATGCGGAACGTCGTCTTGTAGCCTTGCTGCGTGTACTCAGGCGCCGTCGCCATCGCGATCTGCGGGATACCTGCGTTCGCGTAGATGCGCGAGGCCGGAATCGTCGTGCCCGAGTTGAAGTGGCCGAGCATGCCCTTGATGCCGTCGTCGACCAGCTTTTGCGCGACCGTTGTGCCCGTGCGCGGGTCGGCCTGGTCGTCAGCCGAATCGAGCACGAAGCGCACCGGCTTGCCGCCGATCACCGGCTTCGTCGCGTTGATGTCTTCCACGGCAAGCGTGATGCCGTTCTGGAAGTCCTTGCCGTAATGCGCTTGCGCGCCCGTCATCGGACCTGCGAAGCCGATCTTCACATCGTCCGCTTGCTGTGCGTGTGCGGTCCCCACCATCGACATGGCCGCCACGAGCGTTGCGCCCGCCAGCTTTTTCGTTTTGTGTTGCATTGCTTCTCCTAGGTACCAGGGTAGAGGGAGCGCGCCCGGGGTCGCCGTGCCGCTTCCGTTTTGAATGCGTCGATGAGGGTTGCTCAGCCGATCGTCATCAAATTCGCATTGCCGCCCGCCGCAGCCGTGTTCACGCTGACCGAGCGCTCGGTCAAAAGACGCTCGAGCGCGTAATCCTCGTCGCCGTTCGCGAGTGCATGCGTCGCCACGCCCTGCACCGATACGATCGGCCCCGGGCGTTTCGCCACTTCCTTCACTAGCCTGAGCAGCTCATCGCTGTCGCCCTCGAAAAGCACGGCGTCGAACGGCGCGTCGTTGCCCTTTTGCACGCTCGCGTAAGGCTTGAGCTGCGCGGGCAGCGCGGCCACGAGCGCCTCACCGGCCGCGCTCGAGAAGATCGCGCGGTTACCCGTGGCCAGCACGGCGCCGAATTGCGCGCGCGCGCCGTTGGCGGTCGTGGGCACGCAGCATACCGTGCCTCGTGCGCCGAGAGTATAAGTGTTGCGCTCGCCGGTCGGCCCGGAAAGCACCGCCGTCGCCCCCGCCGGCATATGCGACAGATAGCCGTCGCAACGCGCGGCGAGCGCAGGCTCGCGCTCGGCGATGAGCCAGTCGCGCAGCGCGGTGAGCGCCGCGCGCGGGTTGGATGCGCAATCGGTCCTCGCATCGGCCTTGTCAGCCGACGCCGGATCAGCAAGCAATGACGCCGCGAGCGACTTCGGCAAGCCGGCCGGCCGCGTGGCGAGCAGACGCTGCAAGTAGAGCGGGCCGCCCGCCTTCGGCCCGGTGCCCGAAAGCCCCTCGCCGCCGAACGGCTGCACACCCACCACCGCGCCGATCACGTTGCGGTTCACGTAGATGTTGCCGACATGCGCGCGGCTGATGACATGGGCGATCGTTTCGTCGATGCGCGTGTGGATGCCGAGCGTCAAGCCGTAGCCCGTCTTTTTGATCTGCTCGAGCAGTTGATCGAGGCTGCTCCTGCGGTAGCGCACGACATGAAGCACCGGGCCGAACACTTCCCGCTTCAACTCGTCGAGGCTGTCGATCTCGATCAGCGTCGGCGGCACGAACGTGCCGTGCGAGGCGCCTTCGGGAGGCGGCATCTGCGTCACCTCGCGGCCCTTCTCGCGCATCGCCGCGATGTGTGCATCGATCGTGCGCTTCGCCTCGAGGTCGATCACGGGACCGACATCGGTCGACAGGCGGTCGGGGTTGCCCACCGTGAGCTCGCGCATGGCGCCCTTCAGCATCGTGAGCGTGCGCTCGGCGACGTCGTCTTGCAGACACAGCACACGCATCGCGGAGCAGCGCTGGCCGGCCGAGTCGAACGCCGATTGCAGCACGTCGGCGACGACTTGCTCCGCGAGCGCTGACGAATCGACGATCATCGCGTTCTGTCCGCCCGTCTCGGCGATCAAGGGAATGGGCTTGCCGTCCGCATCGAGGCGCTCGGCGAGCGTCTTGTTGATGAGGCGCGCGACTTCGGTCGAGCCGGTGAACATGACGGCGCGCGTGCGGGCATCGGCCACGAGCGCCGCGCCGACGGTCTCGCCGTCGCCCGGCAGCAATTGCACGGCGCCGGCCGGCACGCCGGCTTCGCGCAGAAGGCGCACCGCTTGCGCGGCGATCAGCGGCGTTTGCTCGGCCGGCTTCGCGAGCACCGTGTTGCCGGCGGCGAGCGCCGCGGCGACCTGGCCCATGAAAATCGCTAGCGGGAAATTCCACGGGCTGATGCAAACGACGGGGCCTAATGGCCGGTGCGTGTCGTTCGAGAACTCGTCGCGGATCTGCGCCGAGTAGTAGCGCAGGAAGTCGACCGCTTCGCGGATTTCGGAGATCGCGTTCGGCAGCGACTTGCCGGCTTCACGCACAATGAGGCCCATCAGCGTATGCAGCTGCGCTTCGAGCAGATCGGCCGCGCGCGCGAGGCAGTCGGCGCGCGCATCGACAGGCGTCGCCTGCCAGATCGGCGCCGCGGCAACGGCGTTCGCGAGCGCGGCGCTCACGTGCTCGCTTGTCGCTTCGATGACGGTGCCGACGATGTCGCGATGGTCGGCCGGGTTGCGCACATCGCGCGCCGGGCCGGTGACGATCGCGTCGCCCTGGAGCATCGGCGCTGCGCGCCACGGGTGATGCGCGCTCGCGAGCAGTGCCGAGGAGAGCGATGCGAGGCGGTGCTCGTTCGACAGATCGAGGCCCGTCGAATTGACGCGCTCGGCCCCGTAAAGCTCGCGCGGCAGCGGGATTTTCGCGTGCGGCGCGCCTGTCGGCAGGATCTTCGACGCTTCCTCGACGGGGTCGGCGACAAGCGACGCCACAGGCACGCTTTCGTCGGCAATCTGGTTCACGAACGACGTGTTCGCGCCGTTCTCGAGCAGACGCCGCACGAGATACGCGAGCAGCGTCTCATGCGTGCCGACGGGCGCGTAGACGCGACACGGGCGATTGAGCTTCTCGCGACCCGTGACTTCTTCGTAAAGCGGCTCGCCCATGCCGTGCAGGCACTGGAACTCGTACTGGCCGGGGTAGTAGTTCTGCCCTGCGAGGTGATAGATCGCCGCGAGCGTATGCGCGTTGTGCGTCGCGAACTGCGGATAGACGGCATCGGGTGCGCCGAGCAGCCTCTTCGCGCAAGCGAGATACGAGACGTCGGTGTAGATCTTGCGCGTGTAGACCGGATAGCCTTCGAGCCCGTCGACTTGCGCGCGCTTGATCTCGCTGTCCCAGTAGGCGCCCTTCACGAGACGCACCATCACGCGATGACGGCTGCGGCGCGCGAGGTCGATCACATAGTCGATGACGAACGGGCAGCGCTTCTGATACGCCTGCACGACGAAGCCGATGCCGTTCCAGCCCGCGAGCTCCGGGTCGAAGCAAAGCGCTTCGAGCAGATCGAGCGACAGCTCGAGGCGGTCGGCCTCTTCGGCGTCGATGTTCAAGCCGATGTCGTAGCGGCGCGCAAGAATGGCGAGCGAGCGCACGCGCGGCAGGAGCTCGGACATCGTGCGCTCTTGTTGCGCGCGCGAGTAGCGCGGATGCAGCGCCGAGAGCTTGATCGAGATGCCGGGGCCTTCGTATATGCCGCGCCCGCCGGCCGCCTTGCCGATCGCGTTGATCGCCTGCTCGTACGAGGCGTAGTAGCGCTGTGCGTCCTCTTCCGTCGTGGCGGCTTCGCCAAGCATGTCGTACGAGTAGCGAAAGCCGCGCGCTTCGTACTTCCGGCTGTTCGCGAGCGCTTCGGAAATCGTCTCGCCGGTGACGAACTGCTCGCCCATCAGGCGCATGGCGATATCGACGCCTTTCCTGATGAGCGGCTCGCCGCCGCGGCCGATCAAGCGCGTGAGCGCCGAGGACAAGCCCGCTTCGCTATTCGTCGTCACGAGCTTGCCCGTGATCATCAAGCCCCACGTCGCCGCGTTCACGAAGAGCGACGGCGCGTGGCCGACGTGCGATTTCCAGTCGCCCTTGCTGATCTTGTCGCGAATCAGGGCATCACGCGTCGCGCGATCGGGGATGCGCAAGAGCGCTTCGGCGAGGCACATCAGGGCAACGCCTTCCTGGCTCGAGAGCGAGAACTCATGAATGAGCCCGTCGACGCCGCCGCCGGTGCGCTTCGCGCGCAGCGTTTCGACGAGCTTCGTGGCCATCTTTTTCACTTCGGCCGAGAGCGGCTCGGGCAGGCGCGCTTCGCCGATCAAAAACGGCACGCACTCGGGCTCGGGGCGGCGATAAGCCGCCGTGATCGCCGCGCGCAGCACCGATTGGGGCTGCACGCTCTGCGCGAAATCGAGAAACGGGTGCAGCGCGCCGTCCTCGGCGTGCTCGCCGACGGCGCCGTCCGCAAAATCCGTTGTGCTCGAGGCTCCGGACAGCTCGGGCGGCAACTGCCCGTGCTCGATCTTCTCGAGATAGGCGAAAATCGCCTGCTTGATGAGCCAATGCGGGGTGCGTTCGAGACGCGAGGCGGCTTCTTTCAGCCGCGAGCGGAGAAGGTCGTCGACCTTGACGCCCAAGGTAGTGCTTGCCATGTTCCCTTCGACCACCGGCTTTTGCGCCGGCTATGACTGGT
>DASZGN010000071.1:0-1662 GCA_035938775.1 Trinickia sp. | reverse complement strand
GTGAGAGACGGCGAAAAATCGGGAGCGTGCCATGTGCCGGCGCGGATGGCAACTCGTCCATCTTCTTGCAGTGCGCCGAGCAACCGCAGTGCAAGTGCCTCAGGAACGTTAAGTGCCTTCGCCGCTTCCTGTGTACTCACGCCGAGGCGCCATGGTGACTTGGCATGGCGCTCGCGCATGAAGCTTTGGAGTCCAATAAACGCCGAGTCAAGCGCCATCTGCGAAACGAATTCAATCGGTTTACGCAACTGCGCAACGCGGCCACTCGCGGTGAGCCACGAAAGGGCGGCTTCGGCTACTGGCAAGGTCACGTTCGCCTGCGCAGCGATTTTCGCCGCGGGCAGCGGTGCAAGTCCCGCGGCACTCACCGCTTCGAAAATCTCGACCGCGCCACGAGGGGCATCGTCGAGATCGAGCGCGGCAGCAGATTCGACCGCAGGTTGGGCTGATGTCGCGCCATTCGAAGCCGCGCCACGAACCACCGCTCCACCCAAAAGATCCTTTGGGCTCATGCGTCGCACGATGATGCGCAGCCCTGGATAAAAGACCGTGGGCTTCCAGAGCACGACCCGTGCTTGCGTTTTTGCGCCATCGTGTGGTGGCCCGTTGGCAAAGCGCAGCTGACCGGGAATTTCTGCCGAGCCGATATGAACGCGCACGGGGGTGCGGCGTCGCAAGAGTTGCGTGGCAGATGGTAGGGCGGTGAAGTCGACGAGGAGCTCCCGCGCCGGTTGAAACTCCCGCGTAGCGACGAGCGCCTCGCCGCGCGCAACGTCGGAAACGTCGACGCTTGGCACGTTGACGGCGACACGCGAGCCGCCGGTGGCTGACTCGACACGCCGGCCGAAGACCTGCAGGTTTTTTACTCGAACGCGATGGCCCGATGGTTGTAGCGCAAGCGTGTCGCCGATCGAAATGACGCCTTGCATGAGCGTTCCCGTAACGATCGTGCCATGCCCCGGCAACGCGAAGACTCGATCGACCGGGAGATACGCGGGTGCTTGCGGTCGTCGCGCCGGAAGCGCCGCGAGCGCCTCATGGATGGCTGCTTTGAGGGAATCTATCCCTTCGCCGGTCACGGTCGACACTTCGATAATCGGAGCGTCTGCGGCAACTGTGCCTCGAGCCGCGTCGCGAGCGAGCTCATGCGCGATCTTTCGGCCGTCTGGATCGACGAGATCGATTTTGGTCAGCACGATGATCGCGCGAGAAACGTTGAGAAAATTGAGAATGTGGAGATGCTCGAACGTTTGCTGTTTGGGTCCTTCTGGCGCTGCGATGACGAGAAGCAACAGCTCCATGCCCGCGGCACCGGCGAGCATGTTATGCAGGAAGCGCTCGTGACCGGGAACCTCAATGATGCCGGCTTCGACACTGTCCGAGAAGCGCAGCGGCGCAAAGCCGAGATCGAGCGTCATGCCTCGCTGCTGCTCTTCGATGAGCCGATCGGGATTGTGGCCGGTCAGTGCGATGACGAGCGAACTCTTGCCGTGATCGACGGGCCCGGCTGTTCCGACTATGTGCATGTGAATCGCCTTTACGCGCGGATGAATTCGCGCGACTACGCCGCGCTCGCGAGCGCTTCGACGAGAACCTGATCCTCGTCCGGCGACACCGTTCGCAAGTCGATGATAAACGCCGCGTCCTCGATGCGCCCTATCA
>DASZGN010000070.1:0-4667 GCA_035938775.1 Trinickia sp. | reverse complement strand
GTGCGATGCGATCACACTCCCTGCCGCCCAAGGCCATAGCGCATGCTGAGCCACGATGGCGGCCGCGGCTGACGCATGCAGCGCGAGCGTGCCCGTGATGAGCGGCGAGGGTTTCCAGCGGCGAGCGTCGATGCTCACGTCGAACGATGACATCGTGACGACGGGTGGCGTCGGCTTCATATCGGCCTCCCGGCGCGCTTGCCTTCACATTCACATTTCAGCGATGGTGTACGCGACGCTTGCGGCGCGAGAATGGCGGAGAACACCAGCGCGAGGATGGCACCGGGGCCGACCGTCAATCCAAACGATTCGAGCATCGGCACACGGGATAGCGCCAACAAGCCGAATCCGGCCACCGTCGCAAGGTTTGCGATCAAAAGCGATACGAGCGTGGGTGCGGCGATGAACTGAGTTTTGGCCGGAGCCGCGTCGCCGCCTCTCGTTCCCGGATTAAAAAACAATGCGTAGTTCGAACCGACGGCCACGATCAGCAGGAGTCCTATCAAATGCAGAATGGTGAGCGGCACGTGCGCAAGCGCGAACCCTGCACTTACCACCAGCACTGCCGCCACGAGCGGCGCGAGCGTACGCGCGACGCGACGCGGATCGCGTAGCGAGAAGAGCAGAAGCACGGTAACGGCTGCAAACCCGGCGAGCGAAAGGCCAATCTCCTCGTGCAAGTAGTCCACGTAGAGCCGATCGGCTTCGGCTTTCATATCGACGAAAAGCGCGTTGTCCACACCCGCGCGTGCCACGGCGGCCCGGATCGCGCCTGCGTCGAGGCTGGGGTCCTGCGAACGGCTCGCTCCAGAAGCGCGCGGCGCTTCCGTCAGGGGAGGCGCGCTGACGCTCGACGGCGCCCGCAGCGTGATCATGGCGCGCCATTGGCCCGCATGCTCGGTGAGCAGCGCGTCAACGGCAAGCGCCATCGACGTGCCTTGCAGATCGGTGCGCGTCAGTAATGGCTGGCGGCGCGCGCTTTGCACATCTGCAATGAAGGGCGCAAATACCGCTGGCTCGACGCTCACCGGTTGATGCTCGAGCGCCGAATGGACGCGTTGCGCAAGGACGTCCGCAGGAGGAAGACTGGCGAGGCGCGCTCGCTGTGTGGCGTTGCTCGGCAAGTATTGAGCGGCACTTTCGTACCCGGCAATGACACCCTTGTCCACGAGCGGCTGCAATTGAGCTGCAATCTTTTCCGCGCCTTCGAGCACGGTCTGCTCGCTCGTGGCCGAGATTACGACCAGATAGCGCACATCCGGCGCACCGAGATCGGCACGCAGCGAGGCATCGAGCGCCTGGCTCTGCGCGGGTACCGGGCTTAGCGCGGAGAGCTCATGTCCCCACAATTGACCACGATGCATGACGAGGACCGCAATCGAAGTCGCCAGCACGGCGGCGAGCGGCCAACGCAACGTTGGAGCGGCGCGCACCGCACACGTGAGTGTGGCGCCGAGCCGCGAGACGTCGCGCATGGTGCCGGCTCGATCGCGCATGTGCGGCAGGACGTAGCGTGTCACTGCGGCAGCGGCAATCAACCCGGCGATCGAGTACAGGCCGAGCTGAACAAGGCCGGGAAAGCCGGAAAACAGCATCGACGCGAAGCCGCAGACAGAAGTCAGTACGCCGAGCCGAATGGTCGGCCAGTAGGCCGCAAGCCATGCCCTCATCGACTCTGCCGGGCGTGACGCCTGCCCACTTGCTGCGGCAGAGCCCGTCGATTGGACGAACAGATAGATCGAGTAGTCAACGGCCTCGCCGATGAGCGTGGTACCGAAGCCGAGCGTCAAGCCATGGACCGTACCGAATGCGAGGGTGACAGACGCAAGCCCCGCGGCGACGCCGGAGAGCACTGGCAGGAGCCCGAGTGCGAGCGTAATCGGCGATCGGTAGACGACGAGCAGCAAGCCAACGATCAACGCAAGGCTCGCGCTCGACAATCGTTCTACGTCATGCTTGATCGTGTCGCGCGTCTCGACCGAAATCACGCCGGGACCGGTCAGCAACAGGTGGTAGGGCGATGCGTTGCCGGCTTCGTGCAAGGCGGTGTCGAATGCGACGCGCACCGCGCGAATCGCCCGTTCCTGCGCATCGGTGTCCGAGCCGGCGCCGGCGGTCTCGATGACGAGCACCGCACGAGCGCCGTCGCGTGAGGCCCATACGCCGTTCATCGATCGCGGTTGCCCACCGCTGCCGAGCTGGCTCGTCATCGCGCTTACTTCGCCGGTCGGGTCATGCGGCAGCAGCGTCTCGACCATCAACCCAGCGGACGAACTCAAAAGATCGAAGCTGTCGCCGAGCGCCTGATGCAGTCCTTCCACCGTAAAGCGTTCACGCGTCACCGACGGGCTCAACAGATAGCGATGATCGAAGATGACCTGCTGATCGCGCTCGTCGCTGATGGGCTCGCCGTTGTTGACCGAAGCGAATTGCGGGTCGCGGCGCAACGTTGCAAAGAGGCGCCGCGACAGCGCGGCGCGTCCTTGCGCATCACCGCCTTCGATCGCGACAAGCATCAGGCGTGAGACGAGCCCGTCGCGCAATTGGTCCACGAGGACGCGCTGCTCCGCGCTCGGTCCGCGCGGCAGGAATGCGGAGAGGTCAGCGGTAAACGCCGCGCTATGAATGACGAGCGCGCAGACGAGGAGGAACAGCAGCCATAGCTGCACGGCGCGCTTGCGCAGCAGCGCGCGAAGGCCCCGTCCCACGGATCGTTGCGGCGCGGGTTCTCGCATCAGTCGCTCGCGGCATTGCGCAACTGCATGACCGAATGGTCGCCGTCGGCCTGCTGAATGGTGACGCTGCGAAGCTGCTCAAGTGTGCCGTCCAGCGCGATCGCGCGGATTACCTTCGATGTACGTGAGTCGAGCGGCGTGAGCGTCAACGTCCAATCATCGCCGCGGCTCGAGAGCGCGACGTTGTACACATGTTCGAGGGCATTGCGATCGCCGGCCATCGTCGCGCGGATGCTTTCAATGAATGCAGCCAGCTCGGGATATCGGTCGAGCGCCAGCGTGTAGTTGCGCTGATTGCGCTCGACGGTCAGTGTGTCGCCGTCGACCACCACGCGCTCGGGCTTCGGGCTGGCCGTGATCTTCTCCAAATGATCGGGCGCCATGAACACGAGTTCACCCGATGATTCGACGGGCTGCGCCGCGATGGAAAGATACTTGCGCTCCACGAATGAGGCACGGCCCGTCTTCTTTTGCGCCAGCATCGACATGAGCTGATCGAGCGTCCAGTCCGACGGGTTGGCTGCGGCAGCCTGCGAGGAGGAGAGCGGAGCGCTCAACGCGACGATGGTGGCCGCGATGACGGCGAGCGATCTGGCGACGCGTGGACGAAACCCGAAGAAGTGCGGTGATACGGTCATAGGTCAGGACTCCTCAACGACCGGCAAGCCGTGTGCTGCGCGCGAGTTTGCGCCGCAACTTGCGCGCGGCGCTGCTTGCCCGCCGTCAGCGCCGTGCCAGAAGTCGAAATAGTTGAACCAGTTGAACGGTGCGGCGCGGCAGTACTTTTCCAGCAACGTGACGTAGCGCGCGAGCGCGGTGCGCATGGATGCCGAGCGCTCGCCGCGTGATACCGCGGTGAAATCGGCGAGGGGCTCGAAATGGATGTCATAACGATTGCGCCCACGATACAGGCCCGTCATGAAGATGACCGGGCGCCGCAGCATCGCGGCCATCCGCAATGGGCCAAGTGGGAACGCGGCAGGAGCGCCGAGAAAATCGAGGCGCTCGAGCGACTTGTGATCTTCGTGCACGAGGGTTCGGTCGGCCAGCATGCCGATCATGCAGCCATCGTCGAGACTTTCGCGTGCCTTCAGCATGGAGTCGGCATGCCCGAGACTGATGACGTCCTCCTTGGCAGCCGGGTTCACGGTAGCGAGAATCGCGTTGATGTTGCGTGCGTTCTCCTCGTACATCATGATCGCGACCCGCAGATCGGGCCGTGTCCGTCCGAGCGCGCGAACGACTTCGAAGCTTCCGAGATGCGCGCCGATCAGAAACGCGCCACCGCCTTGTGCGAGTGCTCGATCGATATATTCGCCACCATGCACGCGGATGTCGAACAGATCGAAGCGCTCGTTCAGCAGATAGATGCGATCGTGAATCGTCGACGCGAAGCGGAACACGTGGCGATAGACATCGCGCCAGCGGGCGGGTCTGTCGAGTACTCGGCTCAGATACTTGTACGAAGCCTTGCGGGCCGACGGTGCGAACAGCACGAAATAGCCGGCGATGGCTCGCAGCACGACGCGCCCGAGCGGCCGCCCGAGGCGCAGCGAAAACCATGTCATGACCCGCAGCAAGGTGAGATTGCTGCGCTCTTCGCGCTGCGCCCATTCCGCGCGGACGATAGATCCGTTACGTTTCATGCTGCCCTACCTTTGTAAGTGCTGTTTCGGCAGTGCCTGACAGAAGGAGTCCAGTGCGCAAGAATGCGAGTCAGGCGGCGGGAGGGGATGATTTTCATGCTAGCTGCCGCTCGGTTAGCGTGCCGGTCGCGACCGTGCGCGTGCCGGTCCTTACCGTGAAGTGAATCGCGCCGTTTTCATTCATGCGGCACGTCAACGCGAGCGGTTCACCCGGCCTCGCCGGGCTCGGAAACTTAGCAGAACTGATCTTGCATGCATCGAGCGGGCGCTCGAGTGCTTTGCCGAT
>DASZGN010000069.1:0-14646 GCA_035938775.1 Trinickia sp. | reverse complement strand
TTCAACGAAATCCACGTCAAGAAGGACTACCTGCTCACGCCCGAAGACCAGGCCAAGTTCCTTGCGACCAAGGGCGTGGATAGCAAGAAGTTCATGAACGCGTACAACTCGTTCTCGACGCAAAGCGCGGTGCAACGCGACAAGAAGCTCGCCGAGGACTACAAGATCGAGGGCGTGCCGACGATCGCCGTGCAAGGCAAGTACGAAACCGGCCCCTCCGCGACGAACAGTCTGCCCGGCACGATCCAGGTGCTCGACTATCTCATCGCCCAGATTCGCGCGAAGAAGATGTAAGCGCGGCGGGCGGCGCATGAGCCAAGCACTCAAGGTCTTCATCACCGGCGCTTCGAGCGGCATCGGCTTGGCGCTCGCCGCCGAATACGCCCAGCGCGGCGCGATTCTCGGGCTCGTCGCGCGGCGCGGCGACGCGCTTGCCGAGTTCGCGCGGCGCTTTCCGCACGTTTCGATCTCGAGTTATCCCGCCGACGTGCGCGACGCCGCGGCGCTCGCCGGCGCGGCCGCGCAGTTCATCGCGCAGCATGGCCTGCCCGACATCGTCATCGCCAATGCGGGCGTGAGCAAGGGCGTTGCCACGGGGCACGGCGATCTCGAGGCGTTTCGCGAAGTGATGGACGTGAACTACTTCGGCATGGTTGCCACGTTCGAGCCGTTCGCCGGCCCGATGGTTGAGGCCGGGCACGGCACGCTCGTCGGCATTGCGAGCGTCGCGGGCGTGCGCGGGCTGCCGGGCTCCGCGGCTTATAGCGCGTCGAAGGCCGCGGCGCTTGCCTATCTGGAATCGCTGCGCGTCGAGATGCGCCCGAAAGGCGTCGCCGTCGTGACGATCGCGCCCGGCTACATCCGCACGCCGATGACGGCGCACAACCCCTATCCGATGCCGTTCCTCATGGACGCCGAGCGCTTCGCCGCGAAAGCGGCGCGGGCGATCGCGCGCAAGACACGGTTTGCCGTGTTTCCGTGGCCGATGCGCATCGCGGCGTCACTGCTCGCGGCCCTGCCGCGCGGGCTCTACGACCGCCTCTTCGAGAAGGCGCCGCGCAAGCCGCGCGCGTCCGCCTGACGCGCGAAGGAGTTCGCCATGCGTGCGAGCCATGTCGATGCCGCCGGCACCGAGCATGCACCGGCCGGCGTCGATGCGCGCATCGTCTCGCTCGTGCCGAGCATCACCGAGCTCCTATTCGCCCTTGGCCTCGAAGGCCGGATCGTTGGCCGCACGGGCTTTTGCATCCATCCGCGCGAACGCGTGCGCGCCGTGCCGAAGGTGGGCGGCACGAAGTCGGTGAAGATCGATGCCGTGCGCGCGTTGAATCCCACGCACGTAATCGTCAACATCGACGAAAACGACAAGCCCACGATCGACGCGCTCGCCACGTTCGTGCCGCATATCGTCGTCACTCACCCGCTCACCCCGCACGACAATCTTTCGCTCTATGCGCTCATCGGCGCGATCTTTGGCTGCGAGCACGAAGCCGGGCGGCTTGCCGATGCGCTGAGCGCTCGGCTCGATGCGCTCGCCCGCATGGCGTGGCCTGAAACGCGGGTGCTCTATGTGATCTGGCGCGAGCCGTGGATGACGATCGCGCGCGATACCTACATCTCCGCGATGCTACGGCTCGTGAACTGGCAGACGTGCCCCGCGGTGACAGGCGGCGTGACGGGCGCGGCGCGCTATCCGTCGTTCGAATTTGACGCGCCCTGGCTCGCCGACGTCGAACGTGTGCTGCTTGCGTCCGAGCCGTACCGCTTTACCGCCGCGCATCGCGACGCGCTCGCCACCGATGCGCGGCTTGCGGGCAAAACGGTGCAGTTGGTCGATGGCGAAATGGTGTCGTGGTATGGATCGCGCGCGCTCGAAGGGGTCGATTACCTGCGGCGTCTTGCGGGTGGCGCGGACAGCCTCGACTGACTCCGGCGCATATCGATAGTGCGAAAGCGCCGTTGTGAGCATCGCGTGCTTCCGCTAAGCTGAGCCCGCGCCGGATGCGGCACAGACCGCACGATTGCCCCGGCAGCGATCGGCCGTCGAGCGCGAATCGAAAGAATCAAACGAATCGAACGAGAACGCATCGACGGCGAGAGCAGAACGAACAACAAATCCGCATCACCCCGCTTCGCCCTTGGAGAACCTATGCGCGCCCAATCGCTCGCTGCCCTCGTCGCCCTCGCCGCCTTGGTGCCGGCGCTCTCGATCGCCAAGCCGCTCACGGTCTGCACCGAATCGAGCCCGGACGGCTTCGACGTCGTCCAATTCAACTCGCTCGTCACGACGAACGCGTCGGCGGACGTGATCTTCAACACGCTCGTGTCGTACGACGAAGCCGCAAGGAAAGTCGTGCCCGCGCTCGCCGAGCGCTGGGACGCGAGCGCGGACGGCCTCGCGTACACCTTCCATCTGCGCTCCGGCGTGCCGTTCCAGAGCACCGATTACTTCAAGCCGACGCGCCCGCTCACGGCCGATGACGTCGTCTTCACATTCAGCCGCATGCTCGACGACAGCAATCCGTGGCACAAGGTGGCCGGCGCGAACGGCTTTCCGCATGCGCAATCGATGGGGCTCGTGAAGCTCGTCAAAACGGTGACGAAGGTCGACGACCACCCGGTCAGATTCGAGCTCGCCGAACCGAACGCGACGTTCGTGTCGATCCTGACGATGGGCTTCGCTTCGATCTATTCGGCCGAATACGCAAACCAATTGCAAAAGGCCGGCAAAGAGGCCGATCTGAACGCCAAGCCGATCGGCACGGGGCCGTTCGTGCTGAAGAGCTATACGAAGGACGCCGTCATCCGCTACGACGCAAACCCGACCTACTGGGGGCCGAAGCCGAAAGCGGACCGGCTGATCTACGCGATCACGCCCGACGCGTCGGTGCGCGCGCAGAAGGTGAAGGCGGGCGAGTGCCAGATCGCGCTCTCGCCGAAGCCGCAGGACGTTGCCGCGGCGAAAAAGGACAACGCGCTCAAGGTGGTCGAGACGCCGGCGTTCATGACGGCTTTCGTCGCGCTGAACACGCAGAAAAAGCCGCTCGACAACGAGAAGGTGCGCCAGGCGCTGAACCTCGCGTTCGATCGCGCGACGTATCTGAAGACGGTGTTCGACAACACCGCGACGCCCGCGGTGAACCCGTATCCGCCGAACACGTGGAGCTACGCCAAGTCGATCGCGGCCTATCCGTACGACCCTGTACAGGCGAAGAAGCTCCTCGCCGATGCGGGCTTGCCCGACGGTTTTTCGACGACGATCTGGGTGCGCCCGAGCGGCAGCGTGCTGAATCCGAACCCGAAAGCGGGGGCGGAGCTGTTGCAGGCGGACCTCGCGAAGATCGGCGTGAAGGCCGACATCAAGGTGATCGAATGGGGCGAACTCATCAAGCAGGCGAAGCTCGGCCAGCATGACATGCTCTTCATGGGCTGGGCGGGCGACAACGGCGACCCCGACAACTACTTCTCGCCGCTATTCAGCTGCAATGCGGTGAGCTCGGGCATCAACTTTGCGCGCTATTGCGATCCGCAGCTCGACAAGCTGATTGCCGACGGCCGCGCGACGCCCGATCAGGCCAAACGCGCGAAGACGTATGAATCGGCACAGAAGATCGTCCATGACGAAGCGCTATGGATTCCGCTCGGCTACCCCACCGCCGCGGCGATCACGCGGGCGAACGTAAGCGGCTATCGCGTGAGCCCCTTCGGCCGGCAGAACTTCGCGGTCGTAGCGGTGCAGTGATGCGCGCGTGGCGGACGGTGCGCCGGTGCGTTTCAATGCGCCGCCGGCCACGCCCAAGAGCCGCATACGAAGACACCGCCGCGCTGAAACTCGAGCACGCGCCGCGTCGGAGTAGAAACCGCCTCGCCGGTGCCCTATTCTTTGACGATTCCCCGGCGCGCGAGCCGCGCCGCTTCTGCTCACCGGAGGCTGTCATGTCCTACATGCTGCTCATCGTCGAGCCGTCCGAACAGCGCGCAGAGCGCACACCGGAGGCGGGGCACGCCGCCTACGACGCGATGGCGCGCTTTGCCGATGACCTCAAATCGCGCGGCCTGCTCGTGGCCGCCGAATCGCTCGCGTCGAGCGAAAGCGCCGTGCGCGTCGAAGTGCGCGACGGCGAGCGCCGGTTCATCGACGGTCCGTTTGCGGAAGCCAAGGAAATGGTCGGCGGCTTTTTCCTGCTCAATTGCGAGCGCGAGGATGAAGCCCTGGCGATTGCGGCCGAATGCCCGGCCGCGCAATGGTGCACGGTCGAGGTCCGCCGGCTCGCGCCCTGCTTTGAATAAGGGTTTTACCTACGCCCACTTTGCGCGCGCCGATGTCGAACACCGTGCGATTCATTCGTCGTATCGACAGGAGCCGGATCACCGGTCCGGCGTTCTTAACTCTTTCAGGAAGGAGCGAAACGATGCGATTCATGATCATGGTGAAAGCGACGGCGGCGAGCGAAGCGGGCGTCATGCCCGAAGACAAGCTGATTGCCGCGATGGCCGCCTACCACGAAGAGCTGGCGAAGGCCGGCGTGCTGCTCGATGCGAGCGGCCTGCAACCGAGCGCCAAGGGCTGGCGCATCCGCTACTCGGGCGGCGAGCGCACCGTCATCGACGGTCCGTTCGCTGAGACGAAGGAACTGCTCGCGGGTTATACGCTGATACAGGTTCGCTCGCGCGAAGAAGCGCTCGAATGGGCGCGGCGTTTTCCGGCGCCCTTTGGCGAAACGGCCGACGGCGAAATCGAGGTGCGGCAGCTCTTCGAGATCGACGACTTCGAGCCGAGCCCGGGCGTGGAGCGCTTTCGCGAGCTTGATGCCTCGCGGCGCTGACGTGTAATACCCGTAATGGCCGTGATGGCCGTGATGGCCGTATGACGAACGCAACGCATCGCGCGATTGAAGCGGTCTGGCGCATCGAAGCCGCGCGCGTCGTGGCGCACGCCGCGCGGCTCGTGCGCGATGTAGGCGTGGCCGAGGAGCTTGCGCAAGACGCGCTCGTCGCCGCGCTCGAGCACTGGCCCAACGAAGGCGTGCCGGAGAACCCCGGCGCGTGGCTGATGGCAACGGTCAAGAACCGCGCGCTCGACAAGCTCCGGCAAGACGCGCTACATGCGAGAAAGCACGACGAGCTCGGGCGCGATCTCGACGCGCTCGATGCCCATGTCGTGCCCGACTTCGTCGATGCGCTCGACGCGGCGCGCGCGGACGATATCGGCGACGACTTGCTGCGGCTCATCTTCATCGCATGCCATCCGGTTCTCTCGACCGATGCGCGCGTCGCGCTCACGCTGCGGCTGATTGGCGGGCTCACGACCCAGGAGATCGCGCGTGCGTTCCTTGTATCCGAGGCGACGATCGCGCAGCGCATCGTGCGCGCGAAGCGCACGCTGCGTGTCGCGAACGTGCCGTTCGAGGTGCCGCGCGCCGATGCACGGCGCGCGCGCATGGCTTCTGTGCTCGAGGTGATCTACCTGATCTTCAACGAAGGATATGCGGCCACAGCCGGGGGCGACTGGATGCGTCCGGCGCTGACCGACGAGGCGCTGCGCGTCGGGCGCATTCTCGCCGAGCTCGCGCGCGAGGACAGCGAAGTGCAAGGCCTCGTCGCGCTGATGGAGTTGCAGGCATCGCGCACGCGCGCGCGCCTCGATTCGAAAGGGCGAGCGGTCCTGCTCGCCGATCAGGACCGCTCGCGCTGGGACCCGCTCTTGATCCGGCGCGGGCTCGCCGCGCTGGCGCGCGCTGAAGCGCTCGGCGGCGCCCTCGGGCCTTATGCGCTGCAAGCGGCGCTCGCCGCCTGCCATGCACGCGCGCGCACGGCGGCCGACACCGACTGGCCGCGCATCGTCGCGCTCTACGACACGCTGGCGCAGATCAACCCGTCGCCCGTCGTCGAGCTGAATCGCGCCGTGGCGGTCGGCATGGCATTCGGTCCGGCCGCCGGCTTCGCGATTGTCGAAGCGCTCGCCGCCGACCCGACGCTCGCGCGCTATCACTGGCTCCCCAGCGTGCGCGGCGATTTGCTCGCAAAGCTCGGCCGGAGCGAAGAAGCGCGCATCGAATTCGAGCGCGCCGCCGCGATGACGCAAAACGCGCGCGAGCGCGAGTTGCTGCTCACGCGCGCACGGCAGATGCGGGCCGATGAATAAACCGGGGCACACGTCGTCAGGTCCTTCACCGACTTCGCCTCCTTCATCTGCTCCACCCCACGGCACGGGTCAAGCGCACCTCAACGCTCACTGCCGGCGCCCATGCAAAAGACTTCGTCGACGAACCCAAGCCCCCCTAAAACGAGATAGGCAGTACCGTGAAACACCACGTCTTCCTTGGAAAGCCATTTCATATGAGATAAGCTGGGTTAGCTTTCTAAATGCTTTCAATCAAGCGAATAGGAGCTCCCCGTGCCACGAATCGAACGCATCGAACGCATCAAGACGATCCAACAACCGGGCCGAACCGCGGTTGTCACGCCGCGCTCGGCGCTGATGCTGATCGCGCTGATGCCGGCCATCGCCGCGACTCACGCGGCCGCCCAACCAACGCCGGCCGCAGTCGCCGAGCAAGGCGAAGTCACCCAGTTCATCGTCAAGCTGAAAGCGCCGCAAGCCGGCGCCATGACTTCCGGCGACGGCGCGCGCGAGTCGCAAGCGGCCGTCAGCGTGCTCGAGCACGCTGTCGCGCGCGCACTCGGGGAGCGCCAGGACCCGCACTCGCGCGTGCGCCGCTCGTCGGATGCTGTCCGCTACACGCGCGAAATGTCGGGCGCGGCGCATGTCGTGGGGCTCAGCGCGTCGGTCGCGCATGAGTACGCGGCCGAGCTTGCGAAGCGCATCGAAGCCCAGCCTGAAATTGAATACGCGCAGCCCGATTACCGCGTGTATGCGCAACTTGAACCGGGCGACCCGCTCTACTCACAGCAATGGGCCTACCACCATCCAAGAGGAGGCGCGAACGCGAACAAGGCGTGGAATGCGACAACCGGCTCGACGACCGTCGTCACGGCGGTCGTGGATACCGGCTACCGCATGCATGCCGATCTGGCCGCGAACATGCTGCCCGGCTACGACTTCATCAGCGACCCGTTCGGTGCCAACGACGGCGACGGGCGCGACCCCGACGCATCCGATCCGGGCGACTGGGTCACACTTGAGGAGCTACCACAGTGCGGCATGACGCTTGGCGGCGTAACAGACAGCACATGGCACGGCACGCACGTCGCCGGCACGATCGGCGCGATAGCGAACAACGAAACGGGCGGGGTCGGCATGAACTGGCAGGGGCGCATTCTGCCGGTGCGTGTGCTCGGCAAATGCGGCGGCCGGGTGAGCGACATCATCGACGGCATCCGTTGGGCGGCCGGGCTCCCGGTGCCTCACGTTCCCGCGAACGCGCACCCCGCGAAGATCATCAACGTGAGCCTTGGCTCGTCGGTGCCGTGCGGGGGGGGCACGCAAGAAGCGATCGACGACGTCATCAAAAAAGGCGTGAGCGTCGTTGCCGCGGCGGGTAACAGCAACGACGAAGTCGGCCAGCCGGCGAGCTGCCGTGGCGTGATTGCCGTGGCCGCTATCGATGAAGTGGGCGACAAGGCCCCGTTCAGCAACTACGGCGCGCGTGTCGATATCGGCGCGCCCGGGATGGATATCGTGTCGACCGCCAACTCCGGCGCAACCGTGCCCGACGAGGAGAGCTACATCAGCTATAACGGCACCAGCATGGCGGCGCCCCATGTGGCGGGCACGGTCGGACTGATGCTCGCCGTCAATCCCGCGCTCACGCCTGATGCGATCCGAGCCAAGCTGCGGTCGTCGGCGCGCCCCTATCGCGAGGGGTCGATCTGCGCGAAAAACAGCGCGGGCGCGCTATGCGGGGCCGGCATACTCGACGCGGCGAGGGCGGTGGAATCGGCGATGCCGATGGCGGACGCGTCGCCGATGGCGGACGCGTCGCCCCTTCCGAACGCCATGGCGGACGCGTCGCGTTAGCGGGCGATGGCGAAGCGAATCACGCCGTCGCCGCCTTCGATGCGCTCGAGCTCGCCCTCGAGCCACAGCAGATGCAGATGGGCGAGTGCTTCGCCCATCGCAAACGTCATCTGATGGATGTCGAGCGCTCGCTTGAACATCAATGGCACGATGTCGGCCGCACTGTGCGGCTTTACCGCGCATGCTTCGCGCACTTCGGCGAGGCGCGCCTTGTGATGCGCCCGCAACTGCGCGATGCGGGTGTGCAGGCCGCGAAACGGCTTGCCGTGCGAGGGCAGCACGAGCGTATCGGCCGGCATCGTTTCATAGCGGCCGAGCGCGTCGAGATAGAGCGCGAGCGGATTGCCTTCGGGCTCGATGTCGAACACCGAGACATTGGTCGATATGCGCGGCAGCACCATGTCGCCCGAAATGAGCACGCCCGCGCTTTCGGAAAAGAGCGCGCAATGCTCGGGCGAGTGGCCGTAGCCCGTCACGACGCGCCATGTATGCGCGCCGATCGTGAGCGTGTCGCCCTCGCGCATGCGGCGATACTGCGGCGGGATGGCGGGCACGAGCTTCGAGTAGTAGTCGCGGCGGTTGCGCAGCTTCTCGAGCGCCTCGGCATCGGCGAGCCCGTGCAGCGCGAAATGGCGTGCGGCCCCCTCGCCGCCCGCGTTCGAACCGTCGCCCGCCGACATCACACGGCCGAGCATGTACTCGCCAAGCGTGATCCACAGCCGCACGTTCCAGCGTTCGCGCGCGCCGCCCTTGCAGATCCAGTCGGCGAGCCCGAGATGATCCGGGTGGCAATGCGTGACGATGGTGCGAAGCACCGGCAATCCCTCGAGCTCGGTATCGAAGATGCGCTCCCAATTCGCGCGGATCGTGTCGTCGGCGATGCCGCAATCGATCACCGTCCAGCCTTCTATGCCGTCGATTCGATCGCGTAGTAGCCAGAGATTGATGTGATCGAGCGCGAAGGGCAGCGGCATGCGCACCCAGCGCACGCCGGGTGCCACTTCGTAAGTAAGGCCGGGCTTGGCGAGCGTGTCGCCGAACGGGTAGTCGAGTTGAAGTTCCAGTGCGTTCATCGGGGGATTCGCTTGGTGCGGGTGTGGGCGTGAAGGCGTGAAAGCATGTGAGGGGCCGATGCGGGAGCACGGCTAGATGCGGCGATTATACGGCCCGGTCTGATTGCTCGAAGGCTCGCCGGGTGATGGGTCGGCGAAGTCAGAATTGGCGCGTCGGGGCATCGCCGATCACTTTGATACAGGCGATCTTCTGTATTTTCCTTTTACATAGCATGGACTGTATTTCGCACTTACAGGCTGTAGCTTGTATTTTTAACAGTTACCTCCGCATATGGACGGCCCTCTCTTTCGGGGCGTCGAACGGAGATCATCTTGGACTATCCCGTCAAGACGCTTAGCCAGCTAAGACCCATCCTGCAAGGCTTCCGCAAAGCTGCGGGGCTCACGCAGGCCATGATGGCCAGCAAACTTGGCGTAACGCAGCAGACTTACGCTCAGCTCGAGGCCAACCCCCGCGGCGGCCAGCCTGGAGCGCCTATTCAAGGTCCTGCGCGTGCTGAATGTTGGCCTGACGCTGAGTCAAACCGATGCCCGCCCGGAGCCCGATACCACGCAAGCCTCGCGCAAAACGTCGAGCATCGCCGGCAAGAAGACGGAGAACTGGTAAGCAGGATTTTCCGAAACTGACGTGGAAGAGATGATCGGGGCGTTGACTGCGAGAACAGAGGATGTGATCAGCGAGGTTTCAGCCGTGTCGCCGCAAGATTTCCCGATGGACGTGGCCGAAGCGATTTTGGAAGGTATGCGCCGCCTGAACGCCAAGTTGGCCGCGATCGCGTGAGCGCAGGCCCAGTGTGCCGGCTTCCAAGGCCTTGATCCAGTTGTGCAGCGTCTGCTCCGCCCCCCAATTCGCGGGCGACAGCGCTCCCCCCTTTCCCGTCAATAAGGGCGCTGTGTCTGGTCCGTTAACGGCTGATTGTTTGTATAGTCATTTTTTTACAAGCGCGTTGACGTGCCACGGATCACGGTATCGCAAACGTCGCGCTCAGAAGCTAGGTTGTGACGCGTCGTCGAATTTGCGAGTTGCCCTTCGCTAAACCAACTTTGGAGTTTGATGCATATGAAGGCCGCCTACTACTCCTCAAAAGGCCCGGCCCGCGACGTTCTCATCGTTGGCGACGAACCTGATCCAGTTGCGCAACCGGGCGAAGTCCTGGTGCGCATCGCGCACTCGGGCGTGAATCCGTCAGATGTCAAGTCGCGGTCGGGAGTCACAAGCTCCGCGATGGAGTTTCCACGCGTTATTCCTCACAGCGATGGCGCAGGCGTCATCGAAGCAGTTGGGGAAGGCGTTTCGAAGCAGTTGGTCGGACAGCGGGTCTGGACGATCAACGGCCAGTGGAAGCGACCGTTCGGTACAGCAGCCGAACTGATCGCTCTGCCCGAGAGTCAGGTTGCACCTCTTCCTGACGGCGTCTCGACAGAGACGGGCGCGTCACTTGGCATTCCGCTGTTGACGGCTTGGTACGCGGTGCAAGCTTGCGGAGGCATGCTCGGCAAGACGGTCCTCGTCTACGGCGCCACTGGAGCAGTAGGCGGCTATGCGACGCAGCTCGCTGCGCTATCGGGCGCCCGGGTTATTGGCGTGGCGGGCAGCAAGGAAAAATGCGAGCACGCTTTGCGACTGGGTGCCGAGTGGGTCATCAATCGCAACGAGCAGGATGTGGTTGCCTCTGTGCGCGAGATCACAGCCGGAAAAGGCGTGGACGTCATCATTGAAGTCGACGCGGCGGCAAATGCAGGTAAGTATGGAGATCTGCTGAAGTTCGACGGGGATGTGATTATCTACGGGTCGGGGGCCGGATCGATCGAAATTCCCTTCAGGCCGATGATCGTTGGATTCGCGAATCTGCGATTCTTTATCGTCTACAACCTGCCCGTTCCAGTAAGGCGGGCCGCCATCGAAGCGCTCACCCCTCTGCTGAAACGCGGGGCGCTGCAACATCCGCAGGTCGACGTTTTTCCACTGTCGGAGATCGCGAAGGCCCACGAACGCGTCGAGTCAGGCGCGAACGCAAAGATCATTGTCGACACGCGCGGATAGCAATGGGGCATGAATGAAGGGGGTTGCACCCCTCCCAAAGAATCGCCGTAACCCCGGCCTTTCCCCCAAGGGGACTTCCTTCGGGGCGCAGGCCGGGGTCCCGGCTCACCGCCCTAAAGGGCGGGGTTTCAAACCAGAGTCAGTTTTACGATGAAAGATCGCGTCGAATACAAACGCAGCAACGAGATCCCGGGTCTCGTGCTGAGCGAGGCGCGGTTTTCCGATTTCCGCTTCGAGCGTCATTACCATCTTGACTATCACGTCGGGCTAGTGACCGAGGGTGTCCAGCGGCAGGGATTCCATGGCGAGACCCTGCTACTTACGCCGGGCACCATCCAGCTCATGCCACCCGGCGAAGTGCATGATGGCATCAGCGCCGGAAACGAGTCCTATACGCTCAAGACGTTTCGTGTCTCCCCTCAGTTGCTGAGCGGAATCACGGAGGAAATCGCCGGGCAGGATCGTTTTCCCGCGCTGGGTGGGGCGGTGCTCCAGGATTTCCGGCTTGCCGGTCATCTGTCCCGGTTGCACGATGCGCTGCGGGCGGCCCAAGAGGCCGAGCCCTTGGAAGTGCAGTCCGAATGGCTGATGTTGCTTGACCGCCTGTTTTCCCAAACGCGCATGGTCAAGCCGAAGTTCATCAAAGGCACGCTCACACCTTTGCAGTGGCAGCGCGTCAGGGACTATTGCGATGTAAATCTGGCAGAGAAAATCACCCTGGAAGAGCTCGCGGCCCTTTGCCACCTCGAGCGCTTTCACTTCCTCAAGCTTTTCAAGCAAACCGTTGGCATGACGCCGCACGCTTGGCTCGTCCGTCTGAGGCTGGAGCGCGCGTGCTCCTTGCTGAGTCACCCCGACTCGTGTCTGACGCAGGTGGCCCAGGAGGTTGGTTTCTACGACCAGAGCCATTTCAATCGGGCATTCCGGCAGGCCTTCGGCGTATCGCCGTCGCAGTATTGATGATTTAGATCGCAGCAAACAGCCGCGCCGAAGCATTGCCTGCACCGCCCCATTCGGCGAATTCCGTCTAGTCGCAAATCCCAACACCGCAAGCCACTCAATTTTTTACAAGCGGGTTCGGCGCATACCCTTTAACTTCGAGTCATTGGGAAAGTTGTCTTTCCCTGATTGAGCGAGGCACCTCGTGCCGACAGTCCGTGACCTCCGTTGAGCGGGCGACAAGGGTCGACACAGCCGCGCGGCAGTGGGCGTATCGAGCCTGCCGTTCCGTTGCCCGGTCGAATTGTCCGCTGTCATCCAACTTGGCTGATGGCAATGGATAAAGATAAGATGGCGCGAAGGCGGGGGGTTTCAAACCCTAGTCAGTTTTACGATGAAGTCCTACCATGTCACTGCATATCGAAACACCGCTGATCGAGTCCCGGGCGCTCTCACTTAAGACGGGTAGAACCATTCTCCTGAAGCTGGAAGCGCTGCAACCGAGCGGTTCCTTCAAGCTGCGCGGCGTTGGTTTCGCGTGCGAGGAACATAAGCGCAAGGGTGCGCGGCGCTTCGTCACAGCGTCCGGAGGCAACGCCGGATATGCCGTGGCCTACGCAGGCCGGGAGCTGGGCATTCCGGTGACGGTCGTCGTGCCGCAGACGACATCGGAGCGAGCCAAGTCCCTCATCCGTCGAGAAGAAGCAGAGGTCGTGGTTCACGGGGCGGCGTTCATTGAATCCAACGAGTATGCACGCTCCATTCTGAGGGAAGGCGACGTGTATCTCCATGCTTTTGATGACCCCTTGCTATGGGAAGGGCACGCCACGATGGTCGAAGAAATCGCCCAGCAAACCGAACACCCGGACCTGATCGTTTGCTCGGTGGGCGGTGGCGGCCTACTCGCCGGAGTCATTGAAGGACTGCGGCGGGTCGGCTGGAGCGACATCCCGGTGCTTTCGGTCGAGACCGATGGTGCTGACTCCTACAATCAGGCGCTCAAGGCTGGCGCGCCGGTCACTCTCCCCAAGATCCAATCCAGGGCCACGTCGCTCGCTGCCAACAAGGTGGCCGAGCGCGTCGTGACGCTCGCGAAAGAGCATCAGATCCGCAACTGTCTCGTGACGGACGCTGAAGCGATTCAAGGCAGCGTGACCCTGCTCGAAGAGCATCGTCTTCTGACCGAGCCGGCCTGCGGCGCATCGGTGGCGGCACTCTCTTGGGTCCCTGAGCATTTCCCGGATGCGCATCGCATCGTGGTGATCGCCTGTGGTGGAGTGGGTACGACGAGCCAGCAGTTGCTGGAGTGGGCCGACTTTAACGGGCTGGAGGCGACCTGTTCGCCGCCAGCCACTCCGATGAATTGAACTCGCCCAATAGTCTGAAGCCATGAACGACCTGCTTATCAATTCGCTTGGGGATGAGCTGTACGGTGCGGTAAAAGACTGCCGCGTGCTCGAACCGCTCACGAGCCGTCACACCGATTTGACGCTCGATGACGCATACCGCATCCAACAGCGCCTCAACGCCCGGCGCATTGACGCGGGGGAACGCATGATCGGCAAGAAGATCGGTGTCACGTCGCAGGTCGTGATGGACATGCTCGGCGTCTATCAGCCTGATTTCGGCATGCTCACCGACGCCATGCTTTACAAGGAAGGTGAAGGAATCCCGGCCGCCTCCCTGATCCAGCCCAAGGCTGAGGGAGAGATTGCCTTTTTGCTCAAGCATGACCTGAAGGGCCCGGGCGTTACCGCAGTGGACGTCCTCGCCGCAACCGAGGGTGTAATGGCCTGCTTTGAGATCGTCGACTCGCGCATCAGAGACTGGAAGATCCGCATCGAAGACACGGTGGCTGACAACGCGTCTTGCGGCGCTTTCGTGCTTGGCGACCGGATGGTCGATCCGCGCGAGGTCGACTTTGTCGGCTGCGCCATGAAGTTGGAGAAGAACGGCGAGGTGGTGACTACCGGTACTGGAGCCGCTGCGCTTGGAAACCCGCTTGAAGCGGTGGCGTGGCTAGCGAACACGCTTGGCCAACTGAACGAGCCACTGAGGGCGGGTGAAGTGGTGCTGTCTGGCTCGCTGGCTGCGATGGTGCCTGTCGCAGCCGGTGACAGCCTCAACGTTTCTATCGACGGCATTGGCAACTGCTCGGTTCGATTCGTTTGATCTCAGAAGCAGATCTGACGTGTGACGAGATAGAGCGCCTCGGTCGCCGAGGTGGCCAAGGTCAGCCGACGCGACATCGCGATACTCATTGCGTGTGGCGGCATGAAATCGAACTGGGAGCTGGGCCTGAACAACGCCAGGCTGGCAGCAGCCATCGCGGTTGAATAGACAGCGCTATAGAAGAAAAGCAATACGGATATGGCCGACGCATTCTCCGCGCGCGCAACTGGCTGTTCCAGCTTATAACGGCAGTCGGTCGACAGGCCGCGGCACCTGTATTTACATTAGACGGACCGGTCGTCATGTATGCGCACCGATCGCGAACGTGTCGCCCTCGCGCATGCGGCGATACCTCGCGCATGCGGCGATACCTCGCGCATGCGGCGATACGGGTCTTGCGCGTGCTGAATCTTGGCCGCCGTGTTCCTCCCAGTTGC